>JAIXVS010000006.1 GCA_027482795.1 Rhodobacter sp. | reverse complement strand
GGCTTTATGACGGGCGTCATCACAGCGGCAGCGGCAGGCGATTATACCTACTTCACCGTTGGCACCAATGGGGCGGCGCAGCAGCTTTCCGTTCTATCCACCGCAGCGTCGCTGGGCTTTCAAGAAGATCGGGTGACCCCTGTTGCCAGCGAGCAGGCCAATTTTGCCACCACGGTGCCAGACGGCACCTATTTGGTGATCCGCGATGTGGATGCGGCGGGCAATGAAAGCAGCACGTTGTATCTGCGGTCTGGCAGCGAAGTGAATATCGATTTGAACCGCACGGGCCTGCAAGGCTTTGACTTTGGCACGATCAACTTGATTTCAGCCGATGCAAACTTGAACCTGAACACAGCGCGCGTGTTGGCACTGACAGGCGCGGATAAGCAGATGACGGTGACAGGCAATTCCGACGATGTTGTCAACCTGACAGGGGCAACCGCCACGGGCACAACGACTGTGGCGCATGGCGAAACCTATCGGCTGTATACGCTGGGGTCGGGTGCATCTGTGTTGATTGACGACGATATCACGGTGAACTTGAACACCCCCTAAGCGGAGATAGGGGCAATGCCCGTGCGCAAAAGTTTTGACGCTGTGGCAGGGATGGCGCTGCGCGCTGTACCTGCCTTTGCGCTGCGCGCGGGGACAGCCTTTGCGCTGGCGGCGCTGCTTGCGGGCTGTATGGAGCAGCCTTCGCGCATGAGCACGGGCGCGCCTTTGTCGGGCGCTGTGGGCACCGAGGATGTGATGGCGGGATCGGCTGCCAGATCAAACCTGATCCGCGATCTGCAAAGCCGAAATTCGGTGCTGCCTGCGGGTGGCCCATTTGCGGTGATTGCCGAACAAGTGCTTGCCGCCAGCAAAGGGGCCGCTGCGGCGGAGTTGCGCGTGGCGCAGCTAAAGGCCGATGCGCAATCGAAAAACTGGTTGCCACAAATTGGGCCCAGTGTCAGCTTATCGTCGCTATCGGGCCTTGTCGCGGGCCTCGTGTTGACGCAGCCCTTGCTGGACAACGGCCGCCGCAAGGCCGAGCGTGACTTTGCCGCGGCTGATGTCGAAGTTGCGGCTGTTGGCCTGTCGATGGCGATTAACCAGCGGGTTTATGAAGGGCTGTCCTATTATATCAACGCGCAGCGTGCCCATGCGCAGGCGGCGGTGTCGCGCCGCGCGGCGGAAAAGCTGGCGCAGTTTGAAGATTTGATGAAGGCGCGGGTGGATGGCGGTTTGTCAGATATGTCTGAACAGCAGGTCATCTCGCAGCGCTATGCCGAGGTGCAGGCCCAGCTTGCCGCCGATGCGCAGGCCGCCGCAACCGCCGAGGCGCAGCTTGCCGCGCTGACGGGCGCGCCGCTGCGCGATATGCGCGGGATAGACAGCATCCGCGATATGCGGGCAGGTCCGCCTGCGCTGTCGGTTCTGCGCAAACAGGGCGAAGGCGCGCGCGTTTTGGCGCAAGTGCAACTGACCAAATCTGATATGCTGCCCGGGGTTACGGCCAGCGCCGATGTGACCAAAGGCGACACCAACACGGGCCTGCGCCTGACGGGCCTTGGCATTTTGAACCCCGGCGCGGGCGATACCATGCAGGCCCTGCGCGAAACGGCCACGGTTGTGCAACGCCAAAACGCCGAAGCGGCGGAACTGGCGCAGCGCCGCCTTGTCGCCCTTGCGGGCGAGATTGACACCCTGTCCAGCCGCGCCGCCACTGGTGCGCAGGTTTTGGCGCAGACCGAGGCCAATTTGGAACTGTTCACCGAACAGTATAAATTGGGTCGCCGCAGCCTGTTGGAACTGGTTGGCCAGTACGATGCCTTTGCCCAATTGCAGCGCGATCAAGACGCGCTGCGGTTTGAAATTGCGCTGCGCAGCGTTGAAATTGCCCGCGATTTGGGCCTGCTTGTGGATGGGGAACGGCTATGATCGGCGCATCCAAACGCAAGGGCAACAGCAAGGTTCTGGCGTTTGAGGCAAGTGCGCGCAGCACCCAAGTTGCCGCGCGATTGGCGGCTGCCTTGGCGCGCCCTGCCCATCCTGCGCAAGATGTGCCAACGCCTGCCAATACCCAAATCAGCGCCGCAGAGGTCACCGCCGCGATGACCGAGGCGGTTGATGCCCCCCTTGCCGCCCCGCCCGCGCCCCTGCCCAGCCCCGCGCGCGCGCAGGCCGAGATTATCAGCCTGTGTCTTGGGCTGATCGGGCATGAACGCTCGGTTGGTGATGTGTTGGAACAGGTGCAATTGCACGGGCAAAGCGAGGCGGGCCTGATCGCCGCGCTGGGCGCGTTGGGCATTTCCAGCGATGCGGCCCCGATAACCGCTGCGCGGGCGGGGGATTTTCCCGCGCTGGCGTTTTTGCAATCGGGTGACATTGCGGTGGTGTTTTCTGCCAGCAAAACCCATGTGCAGCTTTATGACCCTTCCGCCACGGATAGCCGCCGCGAGGTGGCTTTGGACCTTGCGGGGCTGACGGGCGGGCTTATCCGCATCAAAACCGATGTTGAACAACTCGCGCAGCGCCACAGCGATAGTGCCGCGCCAAAGCATTGGTTCTGGGGCCAGTTTTTGCGCTATAAACGCCAATTGGCTGAAGTCGCCGCTGGCAGCCTTGTCGCCAACCTGCTGGCTGTGGCCGTATCGCTGTTTTCAATGCAGGTCTATGACCGCGTGATCCCGTATCAAAGCCAGCCCACGCTGTGGGTGCTGGCGCTGGGCGCGCTGCTGGCGATTGTGATGGAAGGCATGTTGAAAGTGGCCCGTTCTGGCCTGATGGACATGACGGGCAAGCGCATTGAATTGACCGTGCAGGCCGATTTGATGGAAAAACTGCTGGGCATGAAACATGGGCCCGAAGTGCGCAGCCCTTCAAGCCTGTTCAATGCGATGCGCGAGTTTTCATCCGTGCGCGAGTTTTTTACCGCCACGACCATCGGCACAGTGGCTGATCTGCCGTTTATCTTTTTGTTTCTGGCCATCGTCGCCTCGATCGGTGGCAATTTAGTTTGGATTTTGGTGGCTGGCGGCATTTTGATGGTGCTGCCAGGGTTTTTGTTGCAGCGCAAAATGGTGGCGATGACAGCGGCATCCCAGGGCGCGCAGACCCGCGCCGCGCGCCTGCTGTATGAGGCGATTTTCGAGGCGGAAACCGTGACCACCCAGCGCGGCGAAGATCGTATTCGCCGCATTTGGTCGGAACTTTCGGCCCTGTCAGCGGTGAACTCTGCCGAGCAGCGGCATTTGACGGCGCGGCTGGGCTATTGGGCGCAGGGTGTGCAGCAGGCGACCTATGTTTTGGCGGTGGTCGCGGGTGCCTATATGGTGTTTGCGGGCCAATTTACCGTGGGCACGATCATTGCTGTGGGTATGCTGACAGGCCGTACGCTGGGGCCGCTGGCCGCATTGTCGGGCACGATGGCAAAGTGGAGCAATGTGAAATCGGCGCTGGACGGGCTGGATGCGATTGCCCGCGCGCCGCAAGCCCTTGACCCAGCGCGCCATTACCTGCGCCGCGACAGCGTGGCGGGCCATTTCGAGATGCGCAAAGTGACCTTCCGTTATGATCCCAAGGCTGCCGCCACAGTTGATATTGACGCGCTGGCCATCCCTGCGGGGCAGCGCGTGGCGATTTTGGGCGCGAATGGGTCGGGCAAATCAACCTTGCTGCGGATGCTGTCGGGCATTTACGAGGCGGGCGAGGGGCGCATTTTGCTGGACGGCGTGGATTATGGCCAAGTGCATCCGCGCGACATTCGCCGCGCCGTTGGCTATTTGGGCCAAGATGTGCGCCTGTTTGCAGGCAGTCTGCGCGAAAACCTGAACATGACAGGGCTAGAGCGCAACGACGAGAGTTTGCTGTCTGCGCTGGATTTTGCCGGATTGGGGCCATTTGTGCGCGCGCATCCGCGCGGGCTGGATTTGGAAATCCGCGAAATGGGCGAGGGGCTGTCAGTGGGGCAGCGCCAATCGATGGGCTGGGCGCGGATGTGGTTGGCTGATCCCCAAGTGGTGATTTTGGATGAG
>JAIXVS010000127.1 GCA_027482795.1 Rhodobacter sp. | reverse complement strand
TGGTTCTGGGTAGCAATTCCTTCATCCCAGGCTTTGAAGAGCAATTGATCGGCGCGAAGGCCGAGGATGATGTGACCGTCAATGTCACCTTCCCCGAAAGCTATGGCGCGGCGCATCTGGCGGGCAAGGCGGCTGTTTTCGCCTGCAAAGTCAAGGCTGTAAAGGCAGCGCAGCCTGCGGTGATCGATGATGAATTGGCCAAGAAATATGGGGCCGAAGATTTGGCGGCGCTGAAAGGGCAAATTGCCACCTCGCTGGAAAACGAATACAAAGGTGCGGCCCGCGCGGTGATGAAGCGTGCGCTGCTGGATCAGTTGGATACGATGGTCAAATTCGATTTGCCCGCAGCTTTGGTCGATGCCGAAGCCGCGCAAATTGCGCATCAATTGTGGCACGAAGAAAACCCGCATGTGCATGACCACAACCACGGCGCTGTGGAAACCACAGAGGAGCATAAGAAATTGGCCGAACGCCGCGTGCGTTTGGGGTTGGTTTTGGCCGAAGTGGGCCGCAAGGCCGAGGTGACAGTATCAGATGCTGAAATGACCCAAGCCGTGTTGGCGCAGGCGCGCCAATATCCAGGGCAAGAGCGTCAGTATTTTGAATTTATTCAGAAAAACCCGCAAATGCAGCAGCAACTGCGCGCGCCTTTGTTTGAAGATAAGGTGGTTGACCATATCGTATCGGGCGCGAAAGTTACCGATAAGGAAATTTCGAAAGAAGAGCTGCAAAAGCTGGTCGAAGCCTTGGACGAGATGTAAGCGCATCCATCTGCCCAGATACAAAGCCGTGCCCCTTAGGGCGCGGCTTTTTCTTTTGTGCGCAGCACATAAATGCCTGCGCCGACAATCAAAGCAATGCCGACCCAGCCCAAAGCATTGGGCAATTCGCGCCACACCAACCAACCCCACAGCAGGCCCCAAAAGGCAAAGGTAAATTCAAAGGGGGCCACGACGGACGATTGGCCAACAGTATAGGCCAGCGTCAGCAGCGTCAGCCCAAAGGCGGCAATCGCCCCGCAGGCGCACATCAAAAACAGATCATAGCCTGTGGGCCAAACCCAGCCGCGCAGCAAAAACGCTATGCTGGGGCTGGCGTTGGGTGCGCTGTCATTCCAGCCGAACAGCAGCGAAAGCGCCAGCGCACAGAGCAAAAACGCGATATTGCCCCAAAAGGCCATCGCCGCGCCACTGGCCCGATTGCCCATGACCCGCGCCATAATCATCAACCCCGCATAGGACAATCCGCAGAAAATCGGCAGCAAAGCCACGGCATTAAAACTGCCCGCCTCGGGCTGCATCATCAACACCACACCGATAAAGCCCACGAACACCGCCAGCCACCGCGGCAGGGCGACAGTCTCGCGCAAAATCAGCACGGATAAAATTGTGATGAACAGCGGCGCGGTAAAGAACAGCGCCACAGTTGTGGCCATGGGCAGCGCCGCCAGCCCCATGTAATAGGCTGTATAGGCCAGAAAATTCATAAACCCGCGCAGCAGCATCAGCGGCCAAGCGGGCGAAATCAGCGTGCGCAATGTGCCATCAAAATAGTAAACAAGCATCAGCATAAAGGGCACGGCGGTTAAGCTGCGCGCCACCATCGCCTGATGCAGCGGATAATCGCCTGACAATAGCTTTAGAATCAGATCCTGCACCGAAAAAACGGCGATGCCCAAGATCAAATAAAATATCGCGCGCCCGTTCTGTGTCATCCCCCATGACTAGCCGACTGCGGGCAGGCGCACTGCGTCTATCGCGGCAAAACATGTCGCGAATGATGCCGTGCGCCGTGCAAATAAAAGGGCCGCGCGGGTATATCCCCGCGCGGCCCAAATTTTTCGAACACAGGCTTAGTCGCGGGTCAGGTTTTCACCCTCTTGCGCAGCACCCATTTCGTCAAACAAGTTGGCGATTTCGAATTCTGCTTCGGCCTCTGCCTCGGCGGCAATGGCCGCGATCGACTTGCCCGATGCCTGCAACTCGGCCTCTTCGGGCGAGCGCGCCACGTTGACGGTGAACTTCGCCAAAACTTCGGGGTGCAGTTGCACCGAAACAGGGTGCAAACCCAGTTCCTTGATCGGGCGATCCAGCACGACTTGGTTGCGGTTTACAGTGACACCGCCCGCAGTCGCAGCATCGGCTGCATCGCGCGTGGTGACCGAGCCATACAGCGCACCAGCATCGGATGCCGAACGGATGATGACATAGGTCTGACCATCCAGCTTGGCAGCAACAGCTTCGGCCTCTTTGCGGGTTTCAAGGTTTTGCGCCTCAAGCTGCGCCTTTTTGCCCTCGAATGCCTTCAAATTGGCGGCATTGGCGCGCAAAGCCTTGCCTTGGGGCAGCAAATAATTGCGCCCGTAGCCGTCTTTGACGTTCACGACTTCGCCCATTTGGCCCAGTTTGGGCACGCGTTGAAGTAGGATAACTTGCATTTCTCTCTCCTTACTTCACAGCATAGGGCAGCAGGGCAAGAAAGCGGGCGCGTTTGATCGCCTGCGCCAGTTCACGCTGCTTTTTGGCCGAAACGGCGGTGATGCGCGATGGCACGATCTTGCCACGCTCGGACACATAGCGCTGAAGCAGGCGCGTGTCTTTGTAGTCAATCGCTGGCGCGTTTTCACCCGAGAAGGGGCAAACTTTGCGGCGGCGGAAAAATGGTTTGGTCGCCATGATTTATGCCTTTCTGTCTGGGATCAACGACGGCGCTCGCCGCCGAACGACGGACGATCACCACGCTCGGGACGGTCACCGAAGGATGGGCGGGGCGGACGGGGGCTGTCAAAGCCCATATCGCCGCGGTCGCCGCGTTCACGGTCGTCACGCTTTTGCATCTGCACCGATGGGCCTTCGACATGGGTGTCAACCTTGATGGTCAACACGCGCATCACGTCATCATGCAGGCGCATCAGGCGTTCCATTTCCTGCACGGCGGCCGAAGGGGCATCCGATTTCAGCAGGGCATAGTGGCCTTTGCGGTTTTTGTTGATCTTATAGGCCATCGTCTTGACGCCCCAATATTCATGCTCGACGACTTTGCCGCCGTTGTCTGCAAGAACGGTTGAGAAATGTTCGATAAGGCCTTCAGCCTGCGCAGAGGACAAATCCTGCCGCGCAATCATGACATGCTCGTATAGGGGCATGTAAACTCCGATCTGGGGCGCATTTCATAGGACGGGCAAACACTTTCCACCGCCCGTCCACGAGAGGCTGCGCCGTTACGTGGAATGTGGAAAGATGGGGCTGCATAGGGGCAAATCCCTGTGCGCGCAAGCAAAATACGCGCCTTTTCAGGGATTATTGCGCCAAATCAGACCTTATAGGCCAGACGAAGCCCGCCCCAATGCCGCCCTGCGATCATAATGGGGGCAGAGACGTCTTTCATCATGGCAAAGGTGCCATTTCCCATATCGCGCCGATAGGCCTGCAATAGGAAGGTTTCGGTATTTTTGCCTGCGGCAAGGCCAACGCGATCATCAAATATGCGCCGATTGCGGCAGTTTGCGGTGTTCCACGCCACATCACCCGCGCGCTGGGGGTGGGAAAACTTGGCGTTATGGGTGGGCAAATAGCCGCGCCGATCGACAGCGGCGCAGAACACCACGTTGCCCGCGATGTGCAGCATCTCTTCTTGGATTGGGGTGAAAATACGGTCGGTCAGCGCGGTGAACGGGGCCAAAACCTGCGCGGGGTTTGACCCCTCAATGGGTTTAAGCCGCTGGTCAAAGAACACGTCTGCGCTCGCCTCACCACGATCAATTGCGGCGGCAATGGCATCTGATATCCGCTGGGCAGCGCCTGTGACGGCGCGAATAAACGGCGTGTCTACGGTTTCAACGCCCAGTTTTGCGCAGGTTGATGTCACGCGTTCGCCCGCTGTAATCAGGCTGGCCAGCTGCGCGCGGGTGTCGCGCACCTCGCTTGCGGCGGCATTGATGCTGCCAGTGAGGGCTGAAATGCCCGCCTCAACCCGCGTCACTGACCTTGTGGCCGCCCCTGTGGCATTTGCGATCAGACCTTGCTGATGATCGACCAAAGCGGCGGCGCTGGCGATATCGGCCATGGCAGCATCAAGCTGTTTGGTGTCATTTTCCAAATCGACCGAGCGGTCAACCGCCGCGAAAGACCGCTTGCCCAGTTCGGAATTGCGCGAATCCAGTTCGGTCAGGCGCTGTTCGATGGAATGAATGGCGACTTCGGTGCGCCCTGCCAATTGTTTGATTTCTTGGGCCACCACCATAAAACCCTTGCCTTCGGCCCCCGCGCGGGCCGCCTCGATCGAGGCGTTGATGGCCAGCAGGTTGGTGGTGCGCGCGATGTCGGAAATTTCCCCCGCCACGCGCGAGACTTCGGAAAGTGATTCGCGCAGATCGGCAATGCCATCGCCCAAATCGGCCACATCTTTGAACAGGGCCTTTAGATTATCCATCGTTATTGAAATGCGCGCTTTGCCGCCATCAACCGCCGATTTGGCGGTGCTGCTGGCATTCAGGGCCGCCTGCGCGGCGCTGGCCACTTCGGAATTATGCGACGCCATTTCATGCGCCAAGGTCTTGAGTTCATTGACGGTTTTTACATTGCCCGACAGAACATTATCGATGCCATCGATATGGCCGTTCACCTCGGCCAAGGCGACGGTGAGAACACCCGCATCCGATGCCATGGATTGCAGCGCGGGGTTTGCGCCAGTGCTATCTGGCGCTTGGGGCTGGGAGAATTTGGCAATGGCATTCATTTGAAAATAAGGCCCTTTTCTGTGTTTGCCTAACCCTAGACTCAACAGGTTAATTTTTTCCAATGCAGGTCGCTGAATTGGCCTGCGCGCGCGCAATCGTTGCAGGCGGGGGTTTGGCTGGATATGGGGGGGCGAACATAGGGGGAGGGCGGCATGAGCCTTGCATTTGTATTTCCAGGCCAAGGGGCGCAAACCATTGGCATGGGGCGGGATTTGGCGCAAAGCTATCCAGCGGCCAAAGCGGTGTTTGACGAGGTGGACGCCGCGCTGGGGCAAAACCTGTCGGCGCTGATTTGGGAAGGTGATATTGCCGAATTGACGCTGACGCAAAACGCGCAGCCCGCGCTGATGGCCACATCTTTGGCAGCCATAGCGGCGCTACAGGCCGAAGGCATTGATATTTCGCGCGCCAGTTTTGTGGCGGGCCATTCGCTGGGCGAATATAGCGCGCTGTGCGCGGCGGGGGCGACCTCGCTGGCCGATACGGCGCGGCTTTTGCGCATTCGTGGCCGCGCCATGCAAGAGGCCGTGCCCGTGGGTGTGGGCGCAATGGCCGCGTTGCTGGGGCTTGATTTTGCCACCGCCAGCGAAGTGGCCGCCGAGGCTGCGCAGGGCGAGGTGTGCGAGGCTGCCAATGACAATGACCCTGCGCAGGTGGTGGTGTCTGGCCACAAGGGCGCGGTTGAGCGCGCGCTGGAGATTGCCAAGGCCCGTGGCGCAAAGCGCGCGCTGCTGCTGCCCGTATCTGCGCCGTTTCACTGCGCGCTGATGCAGCCTGCGGCAGATGTCATGGCGCAGGCCTTGGCCGATGTGGCGATTTCGGCCCCATCGGTGCCGTTGGTTGCCAATGTGCAGGCCAGCGCCGTAAGTGATCCTGCGCAAATTCGCGCGCTGCTGGTGGCCCAAGTGACGGGGCGCGTGCGCTGGCGCGAGTCGGTGCAGTGGATGGCCGCGCAGGGCGTAACTGAATATTGGGAGATTGGCGCAGGTAAGGCGCTGTCGGGGATGATCAAGCGCATCGCCGAAGGGGCGCAAACACGGGCCGTGGGAACGGCGGCCGATGTTTTGGCGGCAAAGCAATAGGGGAATGCAAATGTTTGATTTAACAGGTAAAAATGCGCTGATTACGGGTGCATCGGGCGGGATTGGCGGGGCGATTGCGCGCGCGCTGCACGCCCAAGGGGCGACGGTGGCGCTGTCGGGCACGCGCGAAGGGCCGCTGGACGAGCTGGCCGCCGAACTTGGCGCGCGCACCCATGTGCTGCCGTGCAATCTGTCAGACGCGGCGGCGGTGGATGCACTGCCAAAGGCTGCGGCAGATGCGATGGGGTCTTTGGATATACTGGTGAACAACGCGGGGATCACCAAAGATAACCTGTTCATGCGCATGTCGGATGAGGAATTTGAACAGGTGATCGACATCAACCTGACCGCCACGTTCCGCCTGTGCCGCGCGTCATTGCGCGGTATGATGAAGGCGCGCTGGG
Organism: Rhodobacter sp.; assembly: GCA_027482795.1. Taxonomy (GTDB): domain Bacteria; phylum Pseudomonadota; class Alphaproteobacteria; order Rhodobacterales; family Rhodobacteraceae; genus Cypionkella. The sequence continues at coordinate 6,378 of JAIXVS010000127.1, read as the reverse complement.
GGCGGATTATCAACATCACCTCGGTTGTTGGGCATTCGGGCAACCCAGGGCAGGGCAATTATACCGCCGCCAAGGCGGCTGTGACGGCCATGTCCAAATCGCTGGCGCAAGAGGTGGCATCGCGCAATATCACCGTCAATTGCGTGGCCCCAGGCTTTATTGAAACCGCAATGACCGATAAGCTGAATGACGATCAAAAATCGCGTATTCTGACGATGGTGCCCGCAGGCCGCATGGGGCAGGGCGATGAGATTGCCGCAGGCGTGGTCTATTTGGCATCGAATGAGGCGTCTTATGTGACGGGCACCACGCTGCATATCAATGGCGGCAGCTTTATGGTTTAAGTTTTGATGCCGCGTAACTGCCCTGTTGCCATAGGCGGCAGGGCTTGCTATAGGCGCGGCAGACATGCGAGGCCCGAGGTTTTCGTATTTCTGGCCCTGCCAAACTTGGCGCATAGGGGCCTTAAACGCCTTGGCAACAAGGCACGAACAGAACGCGGCAAAGCCGCCTGCAACTGAGGAAATGACATGAGCGACATCGCTGATCGTGTGAAGAAGATCGTCGTCGAACATCTTGGCGTTGAGGCCGATAAAGTGACGGAATCCGCATCGTTTATCGACGATCTGGGCGCTGACAGCCTTGATACCGTGGAATTGGTAATGGCGTTTGAAGAAGAATTCGGTATCGAAATTCCGGATGACGCTGCTGAGACCATCCAAACCTTTGGCGATGCGGTGAAGTTCATCTCGTCGGCTGCCTAAGTTTTTCAAGCTTGGCACAACAGAAAAGGCACCCAGCGGGGTGCCTTTTTTGTTGCGGGGTTAGGGATGTAAGGGGGGCTTTGCGCCCCCCTATTTATTCTGCCGCCATGCCCTTGGGCGATGTGCGCCCGCCCATCAGCGATTTGATCTGAGCGAGCAGGCCCTGCTGCTGGGCCTTCAACTCGGCCACTTCGGCAGACAGATGTTCGTTGTCTAGCACGGGGGCCTCTTCTTCGCGCGGGCCGATCATGGGCGATAGGATGCGGCCCAAAAAGGCCGACAGATCATCCATAATCAGATAGAAGGATGGCACCACCACCAAGGACAGCACGGTGGATACGATAATCCCGCCAATCACGGCTGTGGCCATGGGCGCGCGGAACGCCCCGCCTTCGCCAACACCCAGCGCAGATGGCAACATGCCTGCCGACATGGCGATAGATGTCATCACAATGGGGCGGGCGCGCTTGTGGCCTGCTTCCATCACGGCTTTGAACCGATCAAACCCGCGCACGCGCATTTCGATCACGAAATCCACCAGAAGAATGGCGTTTTTGGTGACAATACCCATCAGCATCAAAATACCGATCAGCACAGGCATCGATAGCGCGGCATTGGTTAGGATCAGCGCAGCGGCCACCCCGCCAATGGCAAGGGGCAGCGAGAACAAAATGGTGAAGGGTTGGATCACCGATTTGAACAGCAAGATCAGAACCGCCAGCATCAGCATCAGGCCCAAGATCATGGCCTTGCCAAAGGAGGCGAACAGCTCGCCCTGCACTTCAGCATCGCCCGCAGCTTGTACCTTGGCCGTGCCGGGCAAAGTGACCATCGGGGCCACGCCATTGGCAGGGTCGCCTTCGACAATGGCTTTCAGCCGCTCTTGCGCAGTGCCAAGCGCCACGCCCAATGGCAAATCTGCGCCAATGGATGCGGTACGTTCGCGGTTAAAGCGGTTGATCGTGGCGGGGCCTTCGGAAATCACCACATCGGCCACTGTTGACAGTGGGACAGAGGTGCCTGCACCCGTGGGCACCCGCATTGCCGCAATGCGCGCCAGATTTTCGCGCACATCATCGCGCACGCGCACCCGCACGGGAATTTGACGCCCGTCGAGCGAGATTTTCGCCAGCGCCCCATCGACATCGCCAATGGTGGCCACGCGCAGGGTTTCGGCAATGGCGGCAGTGGTCACGCCCAAACGGGCCGCTTCATCGGCGCGGGGGGTGACCTGAATTTCGGGCCGTGGCACCGCACCTTTGGTCGACACATTGGCAAACAGCGGATCGGCTGCCATCGCCTCTTCCAGCAGGGTTGCAGCGCGGTTGAGGTCTTCTTCGTTGGTGGCCAAGATCGAATAGCTCAGCTCGCGCTGGCCGCGCTCGTCCACTTTCAACACGCGCGCGTCTGGAATGGTGGCAAGGCGTTTGAAAATTTCTTCCGCGATTTGCGATTGTGGCACTGTGCGGCCATTGTTGGTGATGTCTGGAATAATGACATTGACCAGCGGAATTTTGTTGAAGGTTTCCGATAGTTTCAGCAGCAGGCCGTGATCCAAGCTGTCCAAAATAACGGTCAGGGTGCCGTTGCGCAGATCAATCTCGCCCGTGGGGGATGCGCCTGCAATGACCAGAACCGATTTGATGCCTTCGATATCGGCAATCGCCTGCCGCATCGCTTCGGTGGTTTTGTCGGTTTGCTCCAGCGTGCTGCCAGGGGGCAATTCGACCGATACCGAAATGCGAGACACGTCTTCGGGCGGCAGGAATGCGCCTGGCACTTGCGCCATGAAATACAGCGACACGATCAGCACGCCAAAGGCCGCAACCAGCGTGATGTAATAAGATTTGATCGTGCGCACGGGGTTGGTAAGCCAGCCCAGCGCAAAGTTGAACACGCCAAATACAAGCGCCAAGGCGAAAGAGCCGACCCAAGATGTCAGGCGAATGGCGATGGCCAAAAGCCCCATCGGAATGGCCAACAGGGCAAATTTTGGAAATGCCCCGATCAGCCTGTCCACCACAGGTGTCAGATGCGGGCGCTCGATATGGCTTGGCACGCGGCGCAGGAAGGGAAGGATCGACAGAAAGCGGTTCTTCCAGTGAATTTCGCCATGCGTGGTCAGCGAGACAAACCACAAATAGCCGCGCATGACTGCACCGTCCTGCTCGCCTTCATGATCGCCAACATTGGCGTCTTTGGCTGTCATAAAGAAGGCGGCCATCATGGGGGTAATCAGGCGGGCGACCAGCAGCGAGAAGGCCACGGCAATGGCGACCGTCAGGCCGAATTGCATGAAATATTGCCCCGGAATCCCGCCCATGAATGATACGGGCACAAAGACCGCGATGATGGTAAAGGTCGTCGCAATCACGGCAAGGCCAATTTCATCGGCCGCTTCAATTGCGGCGCGGTAGGGCGTTTTGCCCATGCGGATATGACGCGCTATGTTTTCAATTTCCACAATGGCATCGTCAACCAGAATCCCCGTGGCCAGTGTGATGGCCAAGAAAGACACAAGGTTCAACGAGAAGCCCAGCAAATCCATGATCCAGAATGTCGGCACGGCAGACAGGGGCAAGGCGACTGCTGTGATGATCGTCGCGCGCCAGTTGCGCAGGAACGCGAACACCACGATCACGGCCAGAAGGGAGCCTTCCAGCAGGGTATGGATCGCCGCCTCGTAGTTGCCATAGGTATAGAACACCGTATCGTCGATCATGTTGATCGCCACATCGGGGTGGGCTGCGCGCACCTCGTCTAATGCGGCGTGAACCGTTTCGGCAACCGACACTTCGGATGCGCCCTTGGCGCGGTAGACGCCAAAGGTGACGACTTGGTTGCCATCGAGTTTGGTCATCGAGCGCAGTTCTTGGTTGGTGTCCAGCACGGTGCCCAAATCGGACAAGCGTACATAACGCCCCGACGGCAGGGCGATGATCGAATTGCTAAGGCTTTCGACCGAGCGGGCATCGCCCAGCGTGCGGATAGATTGTTCGCCCGCGCCAATTTCGCTGCGGCCCGCGCCAAGGTTGACGTTGGTCTGGCGCAATTGCGCGTTCACAGCCGATGCGGTGATGCCATAGCTATCGAGCCGCGAAGGATCAAGTTCGATGCGAATTTCGCGGTCTGCCCCGCCGAAACGGTCCACACGGCCCACGCCCGGTTTGCCTTGCAGCGCGCGTTTGACCTGATCGTCGATAAACCAAGACACCTCTTCCAGCGACATATTCGGCGCTGTGACCGAAAAGGTCATAATCGCCTGACCTTCGATATCCAATTTGCTGACCGAAGGTTCATTGATGCCGCCCGGCAAATCGCCGCGCACCCTGTCCATCGCGTCTTTGACGTCTTGCAAGGCCTGATCGGGCGGCACTTCCATGCGAAATTCAATTGCCGTGGTCGAAGAGCCGTCATTGACCGTTGAGGTGATGTTTTTCACCCCCGTAATCCCCACAACACCATCTTCGACCAGTTTGGTGACCTGAGTTTCCAATTCGGCAGGCGCGGCCCCCGGTTGGCTGACGTTTACAATAATGACGGGAAAGTCGATATTGGGAAAGCGGGTGATGGGCAGGGCGTTAAAGCTTTGCCAGCCCAGCACCATTAGGATGAAAAACGCCAGAATGGGCGCGATAGGGTTGCGGATAGACCATGCGGAAAAGTTCATAGCAAACCCCTAGTTGGCTGTTTCGGGAACAGGGTTGATTTTATCGCCGTTGCGCACGAATGCGCCTGCTTTGGTTACAATCGTCTCGCCTTCGGTCAGGCCAGCCGCGATTTCGATCCAGCCGCCTTCGCGAATGCCTGTTTGCACTTCGCGCCGCTCGGCTGTGCCATCGACAATGGCCATCACGGTGGGCTTGCCTTCGTATCGGCCCACGGCGGTGACGGGCACGGCGATGGTGTCACGTTCGGCCACGGAAATGGCGGCTTCTACAAACATGCCGACGCGCACAAGGCTGCTGTCATCAAAGGCGATGCGCACGCGCCCAAGGCGGGTTTGCGCATTGATGGTGGGTTCAACCAGCCGCACGGTGCCAGATAATTCGCTGTCAGCGCCGACCAGTTTCAGCGCCACTTTTTGCCCCTTTTGCAGGCGCAACAGATCGCTTTCTGATACATCGGCCTGCAATTCCAGCGCGCCATCGCGGATGATGGTGAACATGGGCAGGCCAGTGGCACCTGCCAGCGCGCCCAGTTCCGCCGTGCGGGATGATATCTCGCCCGCGACGGGGGCCACAATTTCAGTGCGCCGAATGGTTAGATCGGCGCGGGCCAAATCTGTGGTAACTTTTGCAAGCTCTGCCTCTAGTGTGGTTTGCGCGGCGCTATCGCCTGCGGCTTTGGCAGCCTCGATCGCGGCCAAAAGCTGCGAATTTTGCAGCGACAGTGCCGATGATGACAACCGCGCCATAACCTGCCCTGCGCTGACGCTATCGCCCACATCAACCAACAACTCGGCCACTTGTTGGCCTTGCACCATGGGGTTGATCTGCACCTCTTCCTGCGCGCCAACCAGACCCGAGACGATAATCACATCGCGCAGCAGCCGCTTTTCGGCGCTGGACACGGTGATGGCGGGCAGGCTGGTGGATGCAGCGGGGGCGGCTGCATCCTGCGCAAAGGCAGGGGCAAGTGCCACGGGAAGGATGGCGGTGGAGATCGCCAAAAGCAAAGTGATGGAACGCATAGTTAGCCTTTCAAACCTGCGCTGGCGATATCGTCCAGCACTTGGTTAATTGTACGCAGGATAAGTGTGTTTAGATGACTGGCTTGATCGGTATTTTTCGGCGCGATCATGGCAGCAGAGCGGATGAGTAGGATGATAAACGCAGATTCGGTGGCGAATCGGCGCATGGCATCGGCCAAAGGCAGGCCTGTTTCGGCAGCGAACACTTGGGCCAAATAGCCGCTGACGGTATTTTCCATGGCGCAGGCGCTGGCGGCGATTTCGGGTTTGCGCAGTGCTGCGGCAGCAACTTCGGCCCAAAGCGGGCCTTCTTGCGGATCGCAGGCATCGCTGACGCGGTGCGCGATCAGCGCGCGCAGGGTGGCCATTGGGCTGGGCGAGGAGAGTACGCGGGCAAATTCGGCCTCAATCTCGGCCATATCCAGCGCAATCATCTGCGCGACGATGGCATCTTTAGATGGGAAATAGCGGTAGAAATTGCCGACCGACATGCCTGCTGCGCGGGCCAAATCCTGCATGGATGCCCCGTCAAAGCCCTTTTCGATAAAGGCAGCCTTCACGGCGCGCAAAATTTCCGCCGATTTGGGCGCAGGGGCGGCGGCAGGGGGATGATCGAGGCGAAGCTGCATGTAATCCACAAGGTAGCGCGCCAAGATCTGGCGTGAATGAATATTCATTCACATAGCGAGCCTGCGCGAAAGGTCAAGCCGCAGCGGCAGGGTTGCGCGCAGAATATCGTTTCATCCCAAAAATGTGGGGTGATTTGCGTAGTTTTTGGGCGGCGGGCCCCTGCCACCGGGCGTGGGGTTTGGTTGCGCGGGGCAAAATGGCGGTGTATCAGGGCAAAAAGCGCGCCCATCGGCTGCGCAAGAACACAGGAGATTTGCCATGCGCCGCGTTGTTGTCACGGGTTTGGGAATG
>JAIXVS010000156.1 GCA_027482795.1 Rhodobacter sp. | reverse complement strand
GGTGTGTCGAAATCGACCGTCAGTTTGGTGCTGCAAGACAGCCCTTTGGTCAAAGCCGCCACGCGCGAGGCGGTGCGCAAGGCCATGGTCGATTTGGGCTATGTTTATAACGCGGCGGCGGCAGGGTTGCGCGGCGGTCGGGTGCAAGCGCCAATAGCGCCTGTCGAGCAGCCCGCCGCGATACCCGTGTCTTGCGATTTGAACGACCCAATGGTTGCCCCCTTTGTGGCCGCCTTGCAAAGCGTGGCGGGCGCGCGGGGGCTGAATTTGGCGATTGTGTCCCATGCGTCGCAGTCAGGCGGGCGCAAAATAACAACCCGTTTTTCCGAGGCCGCCGCGCCGAACTGCATTTTTGCGCTGCACCCCATGGGCAGTGCGCGGATGCAAGAGGGGCTGGCCGCAGGGCAAGCAACGCGGCATTTGCTGGGCCTTGGCGCGGGGCCTGTCGCCTTTGTCGGCGGCGACGAGATGTTGCCCATTCATGCCCAGCGGATGCGCGGCTATCATGATCGGATGACCCGCGCGGGGTTAGACCCTTTGCTGATTACGGGGGGCGATGATTTCAGCTTTGGCAAAAGATCCTTAGCCAAAATGCTAAGCGATTTTCCACAGCACCGCGCGGCGCTGTGCATCAATGATCAGGTGGCCTTGGGCATGATGGAAGGGCTGCGCGAACGTGGCATTGCACTTGGCGATGGGTTTCGCGTGGTGGGCTGGGGCGATACGCCCGCCGCCGAAACGTTGGGCCTCACGTCGCTGCGCCCCGAACTGGGCAAACTGGCCCAGGTTTGCGTAGATTGGGTTTTGAACGTTGGGGGCACAGCGCATGAAATTCCCCTAACGCTGATCCGCCGCCACTCCAGCACGGGTGGGGCATGAAAGACCGTTTGCGCGGCCTGCTGATGGCGGCAATTGACGCGGCCAACCCCGTGCATGTGCTGCCCGCCTATCTGCGCGCAATACCCGACCCGCGCCCAAAGGGGCGGCTGATTGTGGTGGGTGCGGGCAAGGCCAGTGCCGCCATGGCCGATGCCGTGCGCGCCCATTTCGGCCCGTGCGAGGGGCTGGTGATTACCCGCTATGGCCATCAGGGCAGTGGTGCGCAGGAGATGCCCGAAGTTGCACAAGCGTCCCACCCGCTGCCCGATGCCGCAGGCGTGGCCGCCACGGCACGGATGATGGGACTGCTGGCAGGGCTGACCCCGCAAGATACTGTTTTGGCGCTGATTTCGGGCGGGGCATCGGCGCTGCTGACACAGCCGCGCGCGGGTGTGACACTGGCCGATAAAGCGCGGCTGAGCGCGGATTTGCTCTCCAAAGGCGCGCCGATTGGCGATATCAATCTGATCCGCAAGCAGTTTTCCGATGTAAAGGCAGGGCGATTGGCCGCCCTTGCTGCCCCTGCCCGCGTGATTGGGCTGATTATTTCGGATGTGGCGGGCGATGATCTGGCCGATATTGGATCGGGGCCAACGGTGGCCGACATGCGCGATGCAGCCGCCGCCGCGCAGCGCTGGGGCATTGATCTGCCCCCTGCGCGCGCGCCGCTGCCGCCCTTGAGCCATGTGCAAAACCACCTTGTCGCAGCGCCCATGGCCAGCCTGCGCGCCGCCGAAAGTTTGGCACAAAGCTGGGGCTGGCAGGTGCAGATTTTGGGGGATGATTTGGGCGGCGAGGCGCGGGATTTGGCGCGCGAACATGCCACGCTGGCGTTGGGTATTGCGGCACAAATGCGCCCCAGCGATCCGGCGCGCCTGATCTTATCAGGCGGCGAGGTTACGGTGACTTTGGGCGCAGAAAAAGGCGGGATTGGCGGGCCGAATGCGGAATATGCGCTGGCCTTGGCAATATATCTGAACGGTCATTCGCAAATTCACGCTCTTGCCGCCGATACCGATGGAATCGATGGCGCGGGGGATGCGGCGGGGGCCTATATTGCGCGAGATACGCTGGACAATCGCCGCGCAATGGCCGCGCAAGATTTGGCCGCGCATAATGCCCACGGGTTTTTTGCGGCCCAAGGCGGGGCGATCATCACGGGCCCCACGCAAACCAATGTGAATGATTTTCGCGCGATCCTTATTCTGCCCCCTGCCCCATAGCTTGACTTTATCTTCTGCGCGCGCACCTATGCGCCTATGATACATGATCTTTTCATCATTGGCGGCGGCATCAACGGCTGCGGCATTGCGCGCGATGCTGCGGGGCGCGGGTTGAAGGTGGCTTTGGCGGAAATGGGCGATTTGGGGCATGGCACATCGTCCCGCTCGACCAAGTTATTCCATGGCGGGCTGCGGTATTTGGAATATTTCGAACTGCGTCTGGTCGCCAAAGCCTTGGCCGAGCGTGAGGTGCTGCTGCGCGCGATGCCGCATATCGCGTGGCCGATGCGCTTTGTGCTGCCCTTGGCCCCCGATATGCGGTTTGACACCACCACGCCAGCCGCCAAACTGCTGGCGCTCGTCATGCCTTGGGCGCGGGGGCGGCGGCCGAATTGGCTGATCCGCCTTGGGCTTTTCGCCTATGACAGCCTTGGCGGGCGCAAGATACTGCCCGCCACGCGCAGTTTAGATCTGGCGCGCGATGCGGCGGGCGCGGCGCTGAAGCCCCGCTTTGCGCGGGCGTTTGAATATTCAGATGTTTGGGTAGATGATGCCCGCCTTGTCGCGCTGAATGCCCGCGATGCTGCCCTAAAGGGTGCAGAGATTATGGTGCAAACCCGTGTCACCCATGCCGCGCGCGTGGGCGATCTATGGGAAGTGTCCACTGACGGGCCCGATGGCCCGCAGACCCACCGCGCCCGCGCGCTGATCAATGCGGGCGGGCCTTGGGTGATGGACATTTTAGGCGGGGCGATTGGGCAAAACAGCCGCGCAAGCGTGCGGCTGGTGCGCGGCAGCCATATCATCACCCGCCGCATGTTCGCCCATGACCGCGCCTATTTTCTGCAAGGCAGTGATGGGCGCATTATGTTCATGATCCCATACGAGCAGGACTTCACCCTGATTGGCACCACCGATGCCGACCATCAGGGCGATGCAGATGCGGCGGTTTGCAGCGATGCCGAACGCGATTATATGATTGATTTTGTGAATAAATATCTGGAAAAATCCATAACAGCGGCCGATGTGGTCTGGTCATATTCTGGCGTGCGCCCGCTGTATGATGACGGGGCCAAAGATGCGCAATCGCTGACGCGCGATTATGTGCTGGCGCTGGACAGCGCAGCACCGATGGGGGCCGCGCCGCTGCTGAATGTCTTTGGTGGCAAGATCACCACGTACCGCAAACTGTCCGAAGAGGCGCTGGATAAACTTGGCCCGCTTGTGCCAATGGGCCCCGCGTGGACCGCAGGCGCGCCTTTGCCAGGTGGGGATTTCCCCCATGATGGCGTGGCTGCGTTGACGGCGGATTTGCAGGCGCGCTATGCGTTTTTGACCCCCGCTTGGGCGGCCCGTTTGATCCGGGCCTATGGCACGGATGCGGCTGTGATTTTGGGGGCGGCGAAAACGGCCAAGGATTTGGGCCGCGATTTTGGTGCAGGTTTGACCGAGGCCGAACTGCGCTGGCTGATCACCCACGAATTTGCCCGCCGCGCCGATGATGTTGTCTGGCGGCGCAGCAAATTGGGGCTGCGGCTGACGCCGCCCCAAATCGCCGCAATAGACGCCGCCATGTTAGATATGGAGCGCGCGCCCATAGGCGTCTAGCACCGATTCGTGCATCATTTCCGATAGGGTCGGATGCGGGAAAACCGTGTTCATCAGGTCTTCTTCGGTGGTCTCAAGCGTGCGGCCAATGACATAGCCTTGGATTAATTCGGTCACTTCGGCCCCAATCATATGCGCGCCCAAAAGCTCGCCCGTTTTGGCATCGAAAATGGTTTTGATCATGCCTTCCGCCTCGCCCAAAGCAATGGCTTTGCCATTGCCGATAAAGGGGAAACGGCCAACCTTGATGTCAAAGCCCGCCTCTTTCGCCTTTGCCTCGGTTAGGCCTACGGACGCCACTTGCGGGTGGCACTAGGTGCAGCCTGCAATGGAATTGGGCTTGATTGGGTGGGGATGACCGCCCGCGATCAGTTCTGCCACCATAACGCCTTCGTGGGACGCCTTGTGCGCCAGCCACGGCGCGCCGG
>JAIXVS010000289.1 GCA_027482795.1 Rhodobacter sp. | reverse complement strand
CTGCCAGCGCGGCCTCATCCACCACATCGCCGCGCGAGATGTTGATGAAAATGCCTGTGCGGCGCATATGGGCCAATTGATCGGCCCCAATCAAATGGTGCGAATGCGCGCCGCCTGACACTGCAACCACAACAAAATCAGCCGCCATCGCGGTGGGCAAATCAACGGCAGTCGCGGGAAAATCCAGAGCTTTGGCGCTGCGGTTGAAATAGCGCACATTCATGCCAAAGCCGTAATGGCAGCGCCGCGCAATGGCCTGCCCGATGCGGCCCATGCCGATAATGCCAACCGACCCGCCCGAAACGGGCAGGCCCAGCATTTGCGTGGGCGACCAGCCATGCCAATCGCCCCTGCGCAAAATACGCTCACCCTCGCCCGCGCGGCGCGCTGTCATCAGCATCAGGGTTAGGGCGATATCGGCGGTGGCATCGGTGACCGCGCCCGGTGTGTTGGTGACGGTAATGCCTTTGGCGCGGGCCGCGCTGGCGTCGATATGGTTATAACCGACGCCGAAATTGGCCAAAATGCGGGCGCGCGGTGTGGGGACATCCGCAAAAACTTCGGCAGAAAACGCATCGCCCAAAGTGGGCAGGACAGCATCGAAATCGGTGAGTGCTGCGCGCAGGTCATGCGGCGACAGCGGGCTGGTTTCGCCGCGTTTCACAGTGTCAAAATGAGCATCAGCGGTATCCAAAACCGATTGCGGCAGGGGGCGGGTGATTAGAAGGCGCGGTTTCAAAACAGTTTCCCCCCCAGTGGCACGGGCTGATCTGGGCCAATCAGCACCACCTCGCCAGCAGCATCTGGCACACCCAGAACCAGTACTTCAGACATAACCTTGCCAATCTGACGGGGTGGAAAATTGACCACCGCCAGCACCTGTTTGCCGACCAGAGTTTCGGGCGAATAATGCGCAGTGATCTGCGCGCTGGATCGTTTTTCGCCAATCTCGCCGCCGAAATCGACCCATAGTTTAATCGCGGGCTTGCGCGCCTCGGGGAAAGGTTCGGCGCGAGTGATGCGGCCCACGCGGATATCGACAGCGGCGAAATCATCGTAAGTGATCATTGCGCCAGCTCCCGCCCGCGTGCGGCAGCGGCGGCCACGGCGCGTGCCATTAAGGGGGCAAGGCCAGCGTCTTCGTCCATCAAATGGACGAGTGCGGCGGCTGTGGTGCCGCCGGGCGAGGTGACGTTGATGCGCAATTGCGCGGCCGGGTCGGTTGACTGATACGCAAGTTCCCCTGCGCCGCAAACAGTGGCGCGGGCCAGTTGCATGGCAACATCGGCAGGCAGCCCCTGCGCCACGCCTGCCTGCGCCAGCGCTTCGATCAGATAGAACACATAGGCGGGGCCAGAGCCTGACACGGCGGTAACAGCGTCCATCTGATGCTCGCCGTCCAAGGCAACAACTTGCCCCACCGCCTGCATCAACGCGGTGGCCAGCGCCATATCACCCGCGCTAGCGGATGCATTGCCGCATAGGCCAGTAATGCCGCGCCCCACCATGGCGGGGGTGTTGGGCATGGCGCGCACGATAGGGGTGCGCGCGCCAAGCGCTGCCTCGAACGTGGCAATGGCGGTGCCTGCGGCGATAGAGATAAACAGTGTTGTCCCATTGCCCAGCGCCTGAAGTGCAGGCAGCGCCGCCCCCATCATCTGCGGTTTCACGGCCAGCAGCGCCACGGCGGGGCGTGGCGGCAGGCCTTGGTTCAGATGAACCCCTATGCCGCGCAGCCATTCGGAAGGGCTTGGCTCGATCACCCAAACCGATGTGGCAGGAATGTCCGCCGCCAGCCAGCCTGCCAATAGGGCCGAGCCCATCTTGCCGCAGCCCAGCAGCACCAAGCCATTTTGTGATACCCGATCAAGCGCCATGTTATTTCCTGTTTTGCGGCAGGTTACCACCATGCACGCGGGCCCCCATTTTGCGGCAGGCTAAGGCTTTGCGCGCGGGGATTCAACCAGTGCAGGGATCAGGCGTGGCCATAAGCTTCGGCCATGGCGACATTCATGGCAGAGGCGGGGGTTTTGTCGGCCCAAGCGACCAATTGGAAAGCAGGATAAAAGCGTTCGGCCGCGACGATGGCACTGGTGATCAGCGCATCAATTTGCTGCGCCCCCGCCAATTGCCCCCCCGCAAGGCACAGGCCATAGCGCCATACCATCAGCTTTTGTTCGGCCCAATAGGTAAAGGCCCCCGTCCAAACCAAATCGTTGCAGCGGTTGATTACATCGTAAATTTCGCCCATGCGATCGGCGGGCGGCTCCATTTCAAAGGTGCAAATCAGCCGCAGGGTTTCGTCCTGATCTGACCAAGCCAAGGTCACCGAATAGGTGCGCCATTGCCCTTCGACGGCCATGGCAATTTGATCGTCCGTCACACGGTCAAATTCCCACGCATTGCTGGATGCCAAATGTTCTACAAGATCAATGGGATGCAGATCATCGCTGTCATAGATCTGATCGATAAGCGACATATCCAACCCCATCATAAGGCGGTCGATTGGCGAATTGCCCCAACCCCTGCTATGAAACGCCACCCACTGCGGGCGCGCTCATTGCCCCTACTAGATATAGTGTAGGATAGGGGAAAGACTGTAAAGGGGAAATTTGGCTAGTCTTCTGTGGATAAGGGGTGGGCTTTTGCCCTAACCCTTTCCCGCCACAGCGCAAACAGCCCCGCCGCCGCTACTATCACCGCCCCTGTGGCCACGTTCAGCCGCAGGGTTTCGCCCAAAAACAACAGGCCCAGCACGGACACCCAGACCAGTTGCAAATAGGCAAAGGGTTGCAGGGCCGATGCCTCGGCCACGGCATAGGCGCGGATCAAGAGCCAGTGGCCCAGCGCGGCGGTGAGGCACAGCGACGCCATCCAGCCCCAATCGGCAAGCGACATGGGCTGCCAATGCATCAGGCCAAGGGGTGTAATGGCAACGGCGCCCGCCACGCCTGTCCAGAAAAAGCTAACCTGCGCAGAATCCTCGCGCGAGACGAACCGTGTCAGCAGGCTGTACAGCGCAAACATGAACGCCGAAATCAGCGGCAGCAGCGCCCAAGGGGAAAACACCGCTAGGCCTGGTTGCAGGATAATCAGCACGCCGACAAAGCCCACGCCAATGGCCGCCCAACGCCGCCAGCCCACAGCCTCGCCCAAGATCGGGCCAGACAGGGCGGCCACGATCAGCGGGTAGGCGATAAAGACGGCGTGGCTTTCAATCAGGCCCAGTTTGACAAAGGCCACGACCATAACGCAGACCTCGGCCACCAGCAAAACCCCGCGAAAGATTTGTGTCAGCGGCCGCTTGCTGCGCACGGCGGCGCGAAGGCCCCCTTCGCTGCGCGCCGCAATCGCCATAACGAACAGGGCAAAGAACCAAAATCGGATCATCACCACCATATAGACGTTATTGTTGGCCCCAAGATGGCGCGACACGCCGTCTTGCAGGGCAAAGACGATGGTGGTGGCAATCATCAGATAAATGCCAAGGCGCTGATTTTGTATGGTTTTCATAGGACGGCTGCCTTTGATTTGCCGCGTTCGTGCCAAAGGGCATAGATGCCCGCCGCCACAATAATCAACGCGCCCAGCACGACATGGGTTTGCAACACCTCGTTGTAAATCGTCAGGCCGATGATCGAGACAAACACGATTTGCAGATAGGCAAAGGGCTGAACCGAAGACGCTTCGGCCACTTCGTAGCATTTCAGCAGCAACCAATGCGAAAAGACCGACAGCGCCGAATAGGCGGCGATCAGCGCCCAATCAAAGGGCAAGACAGGCTGCCAATGGCCAAAGCCGATCACTGTCATAATGCCTGCGCCCAGCACACCTGGCCAAAAGAACGATGGAAAGTTCGGCTCGCCCCGCGTGGTGAGGCGCGTGAGAACCGAATAGGTGGCAAACAGCACCGCCGCCCCAAGGGGCAGCAGCGCCCAAGGCGAAAACACCCCAGACGAGGGGCGCAGAATAATCAGCACCCCCACCACCCCCGTGCCGACAGCCGCCCAGCGCTGCCAGCTGAGTTTTTCGCCCAAAACGGGGCCAGACAGGGCCACAACCAATAGCGGGCAAATGGCAAACACGGCGTGGCTTTCGATCAAGCCGATTTTGGTATAGCCCCAGACGATCAGGATAATCTCGCTGACCAAAAAGACCGACCGCACAAAATGCGCCCAAAGGCGGGTGGAATGAATGGCGGTGCGAACGCCTTCGGGGCGGCGCAGGGCCAGAAACACCACAAAGGCGGCAAAGACCCAATAGCGGATCATCACAATCATCAGCGTGTTGTAAGTGCCTGCTAAATAGCGCGAAAACCCATCTTGCGCGGCAAAGGCGGCCACGGCGGCGATCATCAGCCATATGCCTTTTTGATTATTGGTCATGCCCGCAGCGCCCCTTTGCTCATATGCCGTTTGCGCCCGTATCCTGCCACGCGCGCCACGTCAAACCCTGCCTCGCCCAGCGCGCGGCGCACATGCCCCGCTGCGGTATAGGTCGCAAAGGTGCCGTGCGGGGCGGTGTGGCGGGCAACCTCGCCCATCAGGTCGGGCGACCAAAGCTGTGGGTTTTTGGCAGGGGAGAACCCATCCAAATACCACGCATCGGCGTGGCCCGCCCAATTGGGCAGCGTGTCTTGCGCATCGCCGATGATGACCTGAACCGAAATTGGCCCAAGGGTAAAGGCGCGCATCCCCGCGCCCCAAGCCGCCAAAAACGGCGCGGCGACGGGGGCGGTTTGCGGGAAAAGATCCAGCGCGCGGGCGATGTCATCTGCCTGCATCGGGTAGGCTTCAAAACTGGTGTAGGTGATCGGGCAATCGCTGGGGCAGATCAGCGCCGTGGCCAGCAGGTTTAGCCCCGTGCCAAAGCCAAGTTCGGCGATGGAAAACCCCGGCTTCAGCCGCGCGGGCAGGTCATTGCCTGCCAAAAACACATGGCCCGTTTCGGCCAGCCCATCATTCAGCGAAAAATAGGGGTCGTCAAAGCGGGTGGAGATGGGAACCCCGCCTTCGCGCCATTCGATGTTGGCGGTCTGGTCGTTACTGCGCATAAAGACTATCCTTTAATCCAGACCATGAAGGGCGGCGCTATCAATGGCAAGATATGACGTAACGGTGCGCGGCGCGGGGATTTTCGGCCTATCCATCGCCTATGAGGCCGCAAAGCGCGGCGCAAAGGTGCAAGTGATCGAAACGGTGGCCATTGGGGCGGGATCGTCGGGCGGTTTGGTGGGCGCGCTGAGCCCGCATGTGCCAGACAGTTGGAACGAGAAAAAGGCGTTTCAGCTGGAAAGCCTGCTGATGGCGCAGGCGTTTTGGGATGGGGTGGCGCAGGCGGGGGGCGTGGATGCGGGCTATGCGCGGCTGGGGCGATTGCAACCGATTGCCGATGGCGCAGGGGTTGATTTGGCCCGCACGCGCGCGGCGGGGGCGGCGCAACACTGGGGCGATCATGCGGTTTGGGAATTGCGCGCTGCCACGGGCGCAGCGTGGGAGCCTGCCAGCCCATCGGGGTATTTGGTCTATGACAGCCTATCGGCGCGCCTGCATCCGCGCCGCGCAGGGGCGGCGCTGGCGGCGGCGATCACGGCCCTTGGTGGGCGCATGAGTGTGGGGGATGCCGCAGATCAAGGCCATGTGGTTTGGGCCACGGGCCTTGCGGGGCTGCTGGATTTGGGCCGCGATTTGGGCAGGCCGATGGGCGGCGGGGTAAAGGGGCAAGCGGCGCTTTTGGAATGGGATGCGGGCACTTTCCCGCAAATCTATGCCGATAATCTGCACATCGTGCCGCACAGCGACGCTACGGTTGCCATTGGATCAACATCGGAAAACACATGGGATGATGCGGCGACAACCGATGCCAAGCTAGACGCGGTGATAGCCCGCGCCCGCGCTATTGTGCCTGCGCTGGCATCGGCAAGGGTGATTGACCGATGGGCAGGTATCCGCCCCCGCGCCATTACCCGCGCGCCGATTTTGGGGGCTTGGCCCAACCGCGCAGGGCATTTCGTGGCCAATGGCGGCTTTAAAATTGGCTTTGGCATGGCCCCAAAAATCGCGCAAGTGATGGCAGATTTGGTGTTGGACGGGCGCGATACGATCCCGCCCGATTTTCGCCTTTAACGCGCGCGCAGGCTGTCCATAACGCCAACCAGCGCCTCGGATATGCCTGCTTCGGATAGGGCGTGGCCTGCAAGGCCAATCATCTGCAAATTTGCCCCCGCCCAACCGCTTGCCAAACGATAGGCAGACAAGGGCGGGCAGATCATATCAAAGCGGCCCTGAATAATGTCGGCGGGAATGGCGCTGATGCGGTTTTTGTTATCCAAAATCCACCCATCATGGGCCAAAAACCCGCCATTGATGAAATAATGCGATTCCAGCCGCGAAAAGGCGCGGGCGTATTCCGCAGGGCTGTCGCCCAGATTTCCTGCGCTATGCACAGACGCCAGCGCATTTTCCCAATTCGCCCACAGCCGCGCCGCCCGTGTTTCCAGCGCCAAATCGCCGCTGAACAGGCGGCGATGATAGGCGGTGATCATGTCGCCCCGTTCATCTTGCGGAATCAAATCGCAAAACTTGGCCCAAAGTTCTGGAAAAAACGCCCCTGCCCCGCCGCCATAAAACCAATCGAGTTCTGATTTCATCGACAAAAACACGCCGCGCAGCACCAAATGGCGCACGCGCATTGGGTGGGAAATGGCGTATACCAGCGCCAGCGTTGCCCCCCACGATCCGCCAAACAGGATAAACCGTTCAATCCCCAGCGCCTCGCGGATGGCTTCGATATCGCTGACCAAATGCCAAGTGGTGTTGTGATCGACCGAAGCATGGGGGCGCGAGCGGCCACATCCGCGCTGATCGAACAACACAATGCGGTACACATTAGGGTCAAAATAGCGGCGCATTGCGGGGCTGCACCCGCCCCCTGGCCCGCCATGCAGCACCAGCACGGGCACGCCATCGGGGCGGCCACATTGTTCGACATACACGCGCTGGCCTTCGCCCATATCCATAACGCGCTGATCGAAGGGGTCGATCGGCGGATAAAGATATTCAACTGCGCGCTTTTGCCCTGATCTGTGATCCATAATCGTCCTATATATGATCCCAGATTGCGATGCTATGGGCGCAAGTGCAAGGAGGCGTTATGACAAAAATCAGCACAATCGATGCGGCCGAGGTTGCCAAGTTCGAGGCGATGGCGGCAGAATGGTGGGATGCGAACGGCAAATTCAAGCCTTTGCACCAGATGAACCCCTGCCGTTTGTCTTATATCACGGGCCAAATCGCCGCCCAATATGACCGCGATTTAACCGCGCCCACCCCCTTTGCGGGGCTGCGCATTTTGGATATTGGCTGCGGCGGTGGGTTGCTGTCGGAACCTATGGCGCGGCTGGGGGCCGATGTGGTGGGGGCCGATGCAGCGCCGCGCAACATTCCTGTCGCGCAAGTTCATGCGCAGCAATCGGGCCTTACCATCGATTACCGACACACCACCGCCGAAGATTTGGCCAGCGCGGGTGAGCAGTTTGACGTTGTGCTGAATATGGAAGTGATCGAGCATGTAGAGGGCCCCGCCGCCTATTTGGCCGCCTGCCATGCCCTGCTGAAACCAGGCGGGCTGATGATTTGTTCGACCATCAACCGCAACCCCAAAAGCTATGCCATGGCGATTATCGGCGCGGAATGGGTGATGCGCTGGCTGCCCAAAGGCACGCATGATTGGGTCAAATTCATCACGCCGGACGAGCTCTATGCCCTTATCAGCGGCGCGGGGCTGCGCCCTGTGGATCGCAAAGGCATGGTGTTTAACCCAATTTTGTGGCGCTGGTCGCTATCGGTGCGCGATTTATCGGTCAATTACGTCACCGCCAGCGTTAAACCTTAGCCCCACTTGCCGCCCTTGTTCTAACTGCCGCCCCCGCTGTGGCGCAAGGCCTGCCCGATCTGGCTGGCCGCGAGATTGTGGTTGTGACAGAAAACGCCTACCCGCCCTTGCAGTTTTTGGATGCCAGCGGCGCTGCGATTGGCTGGGAATATGACGCGATGGCCGAAATTGCCAAGCGTTTGAATGCGACCGTCAAATACGAAAACATCTCTTGGGATGCGATGATTCCTGCTGTATCGGAAGGCCAGTTTGATTTGGGTATGACGGGCATCACCATTCGCGATGACCGCAAAGAACAGGTCGATTTTTCGGACAGCTATATGACATCGGAAATGGTGATGATGGTGCGCGGCGATGAAGCGCGCTTTACCGATGCGGCCAGCTTTGCAGCCAACCCCGATTTGCTGATGGCCGCCCAGCCTGGCACAACGCCATTTTATGTGGGCGTCTACAACGTGCTGGACGGAAATGAGGCAAACCCACGCATCAAACTGTTTGAAACATTTGGTGCCACTGTCGAGGCGTTGAAAGCAGGCGATGTTGATTTGCTGCTGACAGATGGCACCGCTGGCGCGGGCTATGTTGATGCGTCGGGCGGCGCATTGAAGATCATCGGCGAAAAGCTGGGGACTGAAGATTTCGGGTTTATCTTCCCCAAGGGCAGCGATTTGGTCGCGCCAATGAACGCCGCCATTGCCGCGCTAAAGGCAGATGGTACGATTGATGCGCTGAACAAAAAGTGGTTCCTTGACTATAAAATGGGCCAATAACAGCGCTTGGGGGGCGGCGATATGACCGCCCCCAATCCGCAAAACCCACAAGGCGCGGCGGGCGAGCGGCCTTATTGGCTGATCTTGTTGGTAGGTCTGGTCTTGTGGCTGTTTTACGAGGTTTGGGCCAACCAAATCTACGCAGATGTGATGTCTACGCTGGTGCAGGGCATTGCGGTGACGGCTTTTGTTGCGGTGATCGCCTATACGTCCGCCTGCGCCATTGGGCTGGGCCTTGCCGTGGCGGGCCTGTCGCGCTGGATGATCCTGCGCCAATCAGCGCGGTTTTATATCGAGGTGGTGCGCGGCATTCCGATAATGGTGCTGCTTTTGTACATCGCCTTTGCTGCGGCCCCCGCGCTGGTGGTGGCGGTCAATTGGGTGGGCAGTTGGTTTGGCCTTGATCCGTGGCGCACCCGCGACTTTCCCCTGATCGCGCGGGCGATTATTGCCCTGACCATTGCCTATTCTGCCTTTTTGGCGGAAATTTTTCGCGCAGGTCTTTTGTCAGTGGATAAGGGCCAGATCGAGGCGGCACAGGCGCTGGGGCTGAACG
>JAIXVS010000251.1 GCA_027482795.1 Rhodobacter sp. | reverse complement strand
TTCCAGAGCGAGGAAGTTTAATTTTTCTGCACGCTTCCTTGCTCGAAAAATATCCTCGGGGGGGACGAGCGCAGCGAGTGGGGGGCGGAAAGCCCCCCTACCCCCTTGGCCGCACATCCAGCCATATCCCATCGCGCCCGCGCACTGTCAGATGCGCCACAGGCACGGGCGGGCGGTTTGGCAGGGGTGTAAACACAAAGGCGCGGGCCAGTAGGGCCAGCAGCAAGACCCCTTCGGCCATGGCAAAGCCAGCGCCTGTGCACACGCGCGGGCCCGCGGAAAAGGGGATATAGGCACCCTGCTGGCTGGCCTTCGTTTCCTCGCGCGACCATCTTGCTGGGTCAAACGCATCGGGGTTGGCCCAAAGTCGTTCGTGGCGGTGCAAATGCCAAGGCGAGATCACCACTTGCGCGCCGCGCTTGACCACCCTTTCGCGGAAGGTTTCCTGTTGCACATTCTGGCGCACCATCATCGGCACGGGCGGATAGAGGCGCAAGGTTTCGCGGAAGACATCGCGGGTGACGCGCAGTTTGGACAGATCAGAAAAGGTCGGCGCATCGCCCAACGCCGCACACTCGGCGGCGACTTGGTTCTGAATGTCGGGGTAAAGCGCCAGAAGATACAGCCCCCATGCCAGCGCAGAGGCGCTGGTTTCATGGCCCGCCAAAAAGAAAATCGCCACTTGGTCGACCATCTCATCAGGCGCAAACCGTTTGCCTGTGACAGGGTCGGCGGTGGTCATGATCTTGGTGGCCAGATCATTGGGCGCGCGGCCTGCCGAAATATCATCCGCCCGCGCAAGGGTCAGCTGCGTGATCAGCGCGCGGATTTTCTGGGCCGAGGTCAAGGTTTCGCGCCGATGTGCGCGCCGAATGGAATTGGGCAGCCATTGGGGCAGCGGGATAAAGGCCGCGAGGTTTAGCAATGGCTGGCTGCGCTGATAGGCCTTGAATTCGGAAAACACGGCCCATGCGGTGGCGTCCTCGATTGGAATGGAAAACAACGTACGAAAGATCACATCGGCGGCAAGGTGGGATGTGACAGCCTCGATCTCAACCTCGCCCTGCGCCGCCCCCGCGCCCATCCGCGCTACAGCCGCCTGCCCTGCGGCCAGCATGGCGGGGAAAGTATCGCGCAAACGGCCCCCTTCAAAGGCGGGGTCAATGATGCGGCGCTGGCGCTTCCATTCATCCCCATTGGTCACAAAAACCGAATTGCCCAGCAGCGGGGCCAGCCCCTCGCGGATGCGGTTTGATTTGGGGAACAGATCGGGCGCATCGCGCAGCACGCGCGCAATCAGGGCGGGATCGTTGATCATATAACTGCGGAAAAACAGCGTGCGAAATTCGGCCATCCATGCGCGGTATAGGCGCTGGGGCTGGGCCGACAGAATGTCACGGCGAAACAGCCGCATATAGGCCCATAAGGACACGCGCGGCGCGCGCGGTGTAGGCTTGGGCGGCAAATCGGTCATGCGATATCCCGATAGTATGACAGCGCCTTTGTGATGCGCTGGGGCGAAGGGGCCACCCCCGCATAGCGCTGCGCCAGCGTTTGCGCCCCAGCGGTGATGCGGAAATAATCGTAATGCCCCACGCGGTCGAACGCGCACATATATTGGAAATGCAGGCGGAAAAACTTATACCGCAGCTTGGCCCAAGTTTCGGGGGCAAGCGTTTGCGTAAAGGCGCAAGATACGATCAGCGGCCATTTTTGGCCACGCGGGGCAAGCCCCGTGACCGCCACAGGATCGCACAGCGCAAAGGCGCAGCCATCACCAGGGGCGGTGACATCAACCCAAGTCACCTCGCCGCGCTGGCACAGATAGTGCAAATCGCCGCGCAGTCGGCGCGCGCGCGGCAGGAAAGACACCATCGGCACCACTTGGCCAAGGGTTAGAAAGCTGATTTCGGGGCGCTTTTCAGGCAATCCCGCGCGCAGGATATCCGACAGTATCGTCACCCCCATATAGGCCCCCGACGAGTGGCCAACGATCAGCACCTCGTCAAAATCGCCCAACAGACTGTGCTGGATACGGGCGGCGAATATGTCCATCCGCGCGGAAAGTTCAGGCGGATAGGCCCCCCAATATTGCGCGGAAAAGGCGAAATCATGCATCAGGTAATGCGCCAGAATATGCTGATCGTATTTCTTGGCCAGCGCCAAAAAGCCATAGGCGGCGATCAGCCCCAACACCTCGAGAACAGGATGGATATAGGAAAACGCCCAAGCCACCAATAGGCCAATCGCCGTGGCAATCAGCGCTTGGCCCACCAGATGCAGCACAGGGTACAGCGCGGCCACCGTCGGCCCTTTGCGCAGACGCATTTGGCGAAAAAACGCGCCAGATGCGAAATAGACCCACATCGTGCTGATCATCTGCCAATAGGTCGCCAAAATACCGTCATTCATGGATGATTTGACGATGTCAGACCAAATCATCACCTCCATATCGACATGCGCAGTCGCCCCATCAATCACGCCCACCGCCTGCCAGCCATAGGGGGCGTCCGACCCCTTTTTGCGCGGCGGGCTGGGCTGCATGGTAAGGCTATATCCCGAAATCGCCGCCTGCGCCGCGCCTTCGCTGCGATACAGCTCGCGGTAGCGACGGGGCGGAAAAGGGTCATAGCCCGGAATATAGAACACCTTTCTGCGAAAGGGCCTTGGGCTGGGGTCGGGTAGGGGCGCATAAGACATATGCCACCCTAGCGCGAGCTAACCCAAACTGGCAAGGAAAGGGATGTTATCCAGCAGCCAAAAAGACATGGCCGAAAACCCGCCCGTCAGCATCAAAAGGCCAATTGTCCACAGCATCAGCCCCATAATACGTTCAATCCGCTGGCCGTGCCGCTTTAGAAAATCGACCATGGGCGAGAGGCGCGCGAAAAAGGCCGCGACCAGCAGGAACGGAATACCAAGGCCCAGCGCATAGGCCCCAAGCAGGGCGGTGGCGCGCGCGGCGTCCCCCTCTTGCGCGGCAAGGGTTAGAATTGCGCCCAATTGCGGGCCGATGCACGGCGTCCAGCCAAAGGCAAAGGCAAGGCCCAAGACATAGGCCCCAAAGGCCGTGCCGCCCTGCGCGCCCGCATCCATGCGCAGATCGCGGTCAAGAATGGATATGCGAAAAATCCCGATGAAATGCGCGCCAAATGTCATGATGACAAGGGCCGCTGCCGTGTTAAACCACGCCGCATTGCCCAGAAAAAACGCGCCAAAGGCCGATGCCGCCAGCCCCATCAGCAGGAATATGGTCGACAGGCCCAGCACAAAAAACAGTGCCGCCATGATCGGGCTGCGGCCGGTTTTCATCTCGCCCACCGATATGCCCGACATATAGGCCAGATAGGGCGGCACAATCGGCAGCACGCAGGGCGACAAAAACGACAGCCCCCCCGCAATCAGCGCGACGATCAGGCTGGGCAAAAGGCTGGCGTCTAAGATATCAATGCCGAACATCGGGATTCCCTTTTTGCCCCTGATAGCGCAGAACGGGGGCTGCGTTAAGGGCGCGATTGTCACAGATACGTGGGCAGGGCTGAAAGGTGCCTGCGGCGCGGATATTTAAGCCTATGTGAAAGGGCATGTGATGGAATGGGATCTAGAGGTTGATTGCCTAGGGCTGCTGTGCCCCTTGCCCGTGCTGCGAAGCCGAAAGGTGCTGGCAGGCATGGCGGCGGGGCAAGTGCTGCGCGTGCTGGCATCCGACGAGATGGCAGCCATTGATCTGCCCCATTTTTGCGCCACCGCGGGGCACACCTATTTGGGAGCCGCGCCTGTGGCGGGGGGGCAGGCCTATATGATCCGCTGCGGGGCATGAAAAAGGGGCAGAGGTTGCCCCCTGCCCCGATCAATTCCAAAATATCAATGGCTTAGGACTTGCTGCTCCACCAGCCCTTTTTGCGCGGCTTATCTGGCGCGGGCTCTGGCGCAGGGGCGGCGGGTGCCTCTGCCTCGGCAAGTGGCGTCGCGGGCTCGGGTGCAGGTGGGGCGGCTGCATCGGGTGCAACGGCCTGTTCGACCACATCACCTGCGTCCTTGGCCTTTGCCGCGCGCGGGGCGCGGGCGGGTTTGGCCTTGGGTTCGCCGCCCGTGTCTGCATCTTCGGCCTTTGCCTTGGCGCGGCCACGGGCTGGCTTTGCAGCGGGTTCTGCTGGCGCGCCAACGGTCGCGCCAAACGCCTCGGCAACGGCGGCTTCGGCAGTGGCTGGCTCTGCATCGGCAGGGACGCTCGCCGCTTGGGCATCATTGTCTGCCTTTTTGCCACCGCGCGGGGCGCGGCCACGCTTTGGCTTTTCACTCGGTGCAGCTGGTGCGTCAGCGGTTTGCTGCGCGTCAGTTAAGGCATCTGCGCCCTCGCTGCCCGCCTCGTCATTTTCGCCGTCATCCTCATCGTCGCCTTCGCCTTCGCCAGATGGCGCGGCATCATTGCCCTCGCTGCCTTGCGCCCCGTTGCGGGGCTTGCGGCGGCGGCGGCGGCGGCGCTTTTTGCCGCCATCGCCAGCACCATCGGCCTTGCCTTCGGGTTTAGCCTCGCCGCTTGTGGCATCATCGCCTGCGTCCTCGGCCTCATCCTCGCCGATATCGTCCAAAACCTCGTCTTCGAACTCTTCTTCGGCCACAGGCGCGCCCATCAGGCTGGCATTGCCCGAAATCACCGACGAGCTGCCCATCACCGCCCGCGTGGCGGTTTTGAATTTTTCGATGGTGAAATCGGGGCTAATCATGGCGGGGTCGCATTCGATACGCACCGACATGCCCGTGCGCGATTCGATCTGCGCGATATGTTCGCGCTTTTGATTGATCAGGAAATTCACAATTCCAATCGGCGCGCGCAGCAGCACCTCGCGCGAACGTTTGCGCGTGCCTTCTTCTTCCAAAGCGCGCAGCACTTGCAAACCAAGGCTGTCGTCGCTGCGGATCAGGCCCGTGCCATGGCAATGCGCGCAGGGCTGCGTTGTGCTTTCCAGCATCCCAGGGCGCAGACGTTGGCGCGACATTTCCATCAGGCCAAAGCCCGAAATACGCCCCACTTGAATGCGGGCGCGGTCGGTTTTCAAACGATCTTTCAGGCGCTTTTCAACGGCAGCGTCGTGGCGACGTTCTTCCATATCGATAAAGTCGATCACGATCAGGCCAGCCAAATCGCGCAGACGCAATTGGCGGGCAACCTCTTCGGCGGCCTCTAGGTTGGTTTTCAGCGCCGTGTCTTCGATGCTGCCTTCCTTGGTCGCGCGGCCCGAGTTGACGTCAATCGCCACCAGCGCCTCGGTGATGCCAATTACAATATAGCCGCCCGATTTCAGCTGCACGGTCGGGTTAAACATGCCCGAAAGGTAGCTTTCCACGCCATAGCGCGCAAACAGCGGGGTTGGGTCGGAATAGCGGACAACCTGCTTGGCATGGGCAGGCATGATCATGCGCATAAAGTCTTTTGCCGTGCGATAGCCGCCTTCGCCTTCGACCAAAATCTCGTCGATTTCCGATGAATACAAATCGCGGATCGTGCGTTTGATCAGATCGCCTTCCTCGTAAATCGCGGCGGGGGCCATCGATTTTAGGGTCAACTCGCGGATCTGCTCCCACAGGCGCATCAGATATTCATAATCGCGCTTAATCTCGGGCTTGGTGCGTTTTGCGCCTGCGGTGCGAATGATCAAACCTGCGCCTTCTGGCACTTCGATCTCTTGCGCGATTTCTTTCAGTTTCTTACGGTCGGCAGCTTGGACGATTTTGCGCGAAATGCCGCCCCCGCGCGCGGTGTTGGGCATCAAAACGCAATAGCGCCCTGCCAAAGACAAGTAGGTCGTCAGCGCCGCGCCCTTGTTGCCACGCTCTTCTTTGACCACTTGCACCAGCATAATCTGGCGCACTTTGATCACTTCTTGAATTTTATAGCG
>JAIXVS010000370.1 GCA_027482795.1 Rhodobacter sp. | reverse complement strand
GTTGAAGGCGGCGAGATCAAAGAAAAGGGCACGCTGCGCGAGCTTCTTGACAAAAAAGACGGCCTTTTCCGCGCTTTGTACGACAAACAGTTCCGCGAAGCGGCACTGGAATACGCGCCCACGGGGCCTAAGTAGGGGCCAAATCTTGGCCGACACAAATCTGGGCCAGATTCAGGCCCAAAGTGTTGTGGCGTGCTGGCGCGGCGGCCCACACCCAAATTCCATCCCCACGCGCTTAGA
Source organism: Rhodobacter sp. (assembly GCA_027482795.1). Taxonomy (GTDB): domain Bacteria; phylum Pseudomonadota; class Alphaproteobacteria; order Rhodobacterales; family Rhodobacteraceae; genus Cypionkella. The sequence continues at coordinate 14,597 of JAIXVS010000370.1, read as the reverse complement.
TCGTTTGCAAAAACGCCTTCATGCGCGGAAACGTCTGCCGCATGGTTTCCACCGCCTGCTCAATGGCAGCCCCGCGCGTGTCAAAATGACGCTGGATCTCGGCCAAAATCGGCTCCACATTGCCCTTATTCACCGACAAAGCCACCTGACCCAAAGCCCGCGCTTGACCCTCGCCACGGGCGTCTTCATTGATCAGAATAGACGCTTTGCGCTGTGAAAGGCACATAAGATGCGCATGAACGCGGTACCCAATATGAAAATCAGCTGCGCCATACAGCGCCTCCATCTTGGGCAGGCTGCTTGTTAATCCTTCAATGCGCCACCCATGCCGCATTGCTAAGGCGGAAAACACCAAAAAATCCTTTGCCTTGGCCAGCCCCTTTAAATCCCACGCGGGAATGACGCCATGATGAAATGCCAATGTGCGCATTGAATTTGGAAACCGCTTTGTAAGCTCTAGCATAAGGTCTGCCACGCCCCGCTGCATAACCGCTGGCATCGACAGCACAATTCTTTGCGGTTTTTCATTATGCTTGTAGGTATTTTCGAAATGTTCCAAATCATACCACGCGGGACAGCCCGTCATTTCTACATTTGTGATATTCTGGCGCTGAATGACATCTAAAGTAAGCGGATCGCGCACACTGCTGTAGGCGATGTTCGAATGAATACGCTGAATAAATCCTAAAGCAGGTGCATCAAAGGCAAATGTTGCGGGGTCTTTTCCAACAGGCGCCTTCCACCCAAGACCAAATGGAATGACCTTGGGTTTAATTCGATCTAAATCAAGCGGATAAATTGCTGGAAAAATCTGCCTCTGATAGGCAGGGCCGCCACATAATAAAACAGCTTTCGCGCTGTTCATAATTGCATAATTCTCATTTGAAATAGCTTTACGGTCCAAAGTAACAATATCGGAATCAACAAAACGCTCAACCAGTGCGCGCGCGCGCGCACCAATCAAATGATCTCCGCAATTTCGATAAGCGCCGCAGATGGTGACGATCATGCTATATCCTTCCACCCAAGCGGCAATCCTGCCGCAACAGGACGAGCCAATGTGGCCCCAATAACCGAATCCCAATGCGCAATCTCGATCCCGACATTGGAACGTAACGCGATCAAATCGCTTTCAGTTAATGTTGTGCCCGCCGCCAAATCGCGCTGTGCAACGATACGCCGCCGTGCATTATCAATGGCCGCTTGCTGGCCCGAAAGCGAAAATGGCGCATTTCCGCCCAATGTTCTGTACAAACGGATATCGGCCATAAATTTTGCAAGATCATTTCCATCCATTGCGTGGTAATGATCATTGCCTTTGCCAAGTTTGTTATCAGTGAAGTGTTTTTCCAAAACAACCGCACCGCGCAATGTTGCAAATTCTAACGCTGGCATACGGCCATCGGTTGATGGAGGAACGTGATCGGAATAACCAATGGAGCATTGATGCCCAAAAAAGCTATGAAGCAAGTCAATCTGGCTAAGCTCTGCGGATTCGGGCGGTGTGGGATAATTTAACACGCAATGGAGTAAGGTTACCTCACTTGCCCCAGAACTGCGCAAGTGATCAACTGCGCATCCAATTTCATCTGGGCGCGATGCGCCCACCGAAAGAATAATGGGCAATCCAGTTGCAGCCACCTTCCTTAACAACGGAACATTTGTTAGATCCGCCGAGGCTACCTTAATGACCGGCATCATAGGTGCCAGCATATCAACCGCCTCTAGATCAAAGGGCGTCGACATAAAGTCGATTCCCCGCGCCGAACAATGTTTAGCCAAAACGCTGTATTCATCTGGGCCAAAATTATCCCAACGTTGGAACAACTCATGCTGGCTGGTTGTCGGTTCTTTTGTCTGATCCCAATATGCGGGACTGGTCGATTTTGCAGCCAATAGATCAGCTTTATAGGATTGGAACTTTGCACAATGACCGCCAGCATCAGCAATCGCATCTATCATCCGATGCGCACGATCTAAACTTCCTTCGTGATTGACGCCAATTTCAGCAATGACATAAGGGTTGAGATAATCAAAAACGCGACCCTGTAGTTTGAAATTTCTTTGCATACTCATCATCATTAACCTTCATTCAGGGATGTCAGTAGTTTCTCGGGCGGTGCAGCATAGTACATTTGCGGATCACGGGCATAAGGTGCCTTGTCAATATTCAACACTAACTCTTCGATGCTTTTTACCTTAATCACATCACCGCGCGCAATTGCAGGCTCCATGTATTCCGACCCTGGCAGATCTAAACAGATCGTTCTTGTTCCAAGGGCCATTCCTTCAAACAGCGTTGTTGAAAACGCGCCTACTTGAATCCCAGACTCTGCTTGCAAGGCAAAAATATTCGGTGTGCGTGTAGAGAGCGAGAAATTGTCTGGAACTGGTCCAAGCTTTAAGAGCATTTTTTTATAGCTAGCGATATCTTCGCTTGGATGTAAGCGGAAAATTACTTTCAAGTCCTTGCGCAACTTGGCAGTTTCCAAAGCAAAGTCGATAATCAGTCTTCCAACCACACCTTGCGAATTGAAAATAACCTGATTAGGGTTTCGCGGCGATGTGCTTTCAAGCGCCCGCTTTGCTACATATGGCGCGCCAATAACCCTAGCTTTCATGGTAATAGGCAACGGCGTAGTGTCAATCCAATATTGTCCAAAACACCAAAGTTCATCTGCCATGTGCGGCACGACGGTGCGGTTAGGATAACTGTAGCCTAAGTGATACTTAGATATAATTCCATGCTGCAATTCAATAATGCGTGCCCCAGCAAGGCGGGCACCTTCCAGCATTGCCATATTCGATGCCCCATATCCATGGCTCAGAAACATGGTCTTGGTGCCAAGACGCTGGCACATTTCTTTCATTCCATCACGCATTGATTGAAAATCAGTGACAGCTTTTCTTGATTGTCTGACCAAATCGCCAGGATCAACGCCAAGTGCCTCTATGAAATCCTTACGCACTTCATGAAGTTTATTGATAATCGAAATCGGAAGTTCCGTCTCGGCTTTGAAATGGTACAAAGTCGAAAAAGCGCGACGCAATACCTTTGTATCGAAGGATCCAGGGTGAATATCTTTTTTGTACGGCCGATCAATCAGCATTGCCCTGGGCCCAAGTTCTTCCCTGACCGCATCCGAGCACGGCTCGCTGGTACCCATCCTGCGTGTAGACATCAATAAAACCGCTGGCGCCCACGGGTCTTGGGAATACTTTATTTTACGAAACTTCAACAACTTAAACCACAAAAGGAACTTAGCGTAACGAATAAAGCTCAGACTGCTATGGCTGGCCGTGCCAGCTGGGTGTGGCGGATCAAACAAAGCCAGCTTGCGGGTCAATGAGTAGTAAAGGGGCATGCGAATAAGGGGCCACGGGTGCACATTATGCGCAGACATATCAATTAAATTATGCTGCTCCTCCAACTTCCAAAAAAGTTCACATAAATCGGAAATAGATGATCCCTTAGCTTGTCTGCCCTGCATAAGGTGCGAAATTTCCTTACTTTGCTCACGCGTCAAATTGCGTCGCCCGCTTAGATCCATTGTTGAATTGGAAACATCAGACATGATCGAACCTTTAATTATAAATTATGTCTTCGACGTGAATAAGGCTGTCTCGCATAAATGAAACCACACAATCAAGGATCAATCGGGTCGTCGTGCAGTCCCAATTTCCTCATCATTCGGGCGATGATTTTTGCATTTGACCGTCCTGCCAATTCATACTTCGCTCTTTCATGAAGAATGCGCCTTAGGTCAGGTGATTTCACAAGGCGGTCAACATGAGCAGCGATTGTCGCAGTCGCAGTTAAGGAGCCGAGGCCTAAATTGATAACGCCGAAACGCGCCGCCGCATGTGTATGTATCAGTTCCTTTTCGTTTTGGCAAATGCACAAAACTGGAACCCCGCACGATAGCAGTTCCGTAACTGTTCGGCCCGCACTGGAAATAGCCAAATCTGCACGCCGCATCAAATCGGGCATAAAGCGTACATTGTGATACACTTCCCCTGATAAACCAAGGCCGTTCAGACTTATTTCCCGATTGACCCCGGGACCAACCACCACCTCAACACGCCCTTTAAAGTTTGCTTCTGACAAGGCCGCAAGGGCTTTTTCGGTTAAATGCGACGGGTCACTGCCACCAAATACCAGCAATATAACCTGGACAGTATCTGAAAACACTTTTTTAGCGCCGAGTGTCTCAAAATGAGGCGCCATTATTGCATTCAACAGGCCTTTGAATTGCCGATCGTCAGGAACATTTATGTTTTCATACAAATCAGAAATCAACAAATCACATTCAATTGCGCCTTCGCCCAAATCTTCAAATGTAACAATGCGTGATGCATGTTTGCGAAGCGCCCGAATATAATCAACTGTCGTGTCTAATTGATCAAGAATAACCAAGTCTGGTTTTAAGGTGTCAAGCAGATTCATAAAGCCTGACTCCCCTTCTACCCTTTCCAACTGAAATGGGTACTGGGACAACACCGCGCCACCCATCTCTTGTGCAGCATCTGTCACCAATATAACATCATGACGAGCCAATTCTTGGGCTACAGCCAGACTCCGATATATGTGACCAAGGCCAAGATGTTTTCCACCATCAGCACGAATTACAATCCTTCGCCGCGAGGCCAAATGCGCGGCTACCGCCCAATCAGAAAAATCGTCAATATCAATGGCTTCTTGTTTGCTCACTTCAATCAGGCGAATTGGCTGATTGATCCGAGTGCCCGTTTCAAGCAAACGCGAGATGCGACAGCCAATTACAGCACCGCTTTCGCGGAATTGAGGCGGCAGTTGCTGGCGATTAACTCTAGCTGTGTAATCGGGAACAGGCAATCCGTCTGCCCCAATACGCCAGCCAAGATGCCGATCATCAACCACGGTAATCACACTGCCCGCTCCTGCCTCAATCTCGGCAACAGCGCGGGTGATCCGTCCGGGTTGAATAAAAGGACAGGTTGGTTGCAGCGTCAGAAAGATATCATTGTCATCCGCACCCATTGACTTCAGCGCTGTTATTGCCTTGAACGCAACCTGATCCAAAGTCGCCAACCCAGTGGTGCGTTCCTCGCGCTGAACACCAACGCCCATACTTTGGGCAACAGCTGCAATCTCGTCGTCATCAGTCATAACAAAGACACGCTCTGGTACACTGGACTGAAGTGCAACGGAAATAGTATGACAAATCAGAGGCTTGCCACCTAACAGGCGCACATTCTTACGGGGGACGCCGCGCGATCCGCCGCGTGCTGGTATCATGATCCAGGGATTCGTCACATCAACCTCGCCTCTTCGTCCCCTCGCGGCAACTCCAAAAAGTCATTCTCTGTAGTTAGCCAAATTGATGGCAGATGAAAAGCAACTTTAATCGTTTCTTCGACTTGCGCACGCGTTGCCAAGTTAAGGGATTCCGCCGTTCGAATATAGGCATTGGCGGCCGATGAATGCTGCGTCAAATTGGGGGCCATATCCATCAGATTCTTCAAAGGCAAAGCATCCCAAATCAGAACGCGCCCCGTCTGAACTGCAACGCCAGGAGATATGAAATGAATATGCCCGTCCTGCGCCATTTGGCGTAAATCTGGGTGGGGCGAAGCGCTTGGGTCATCCCAAAAGTCCGCCCACGTCAGAACACCGACGAAACCCAATACAGATCGGTGTGTTTTTAAAAACGAAATCAAATCGTTCGTCGATTTATTGCCAGCGATTGAGCGCGCAACGATCATAAGGTCGTATGTTTCATGCGACTTTCGGTCGGGCAAAATCAAACTTGGAACGGGAAAACTGCGCGCGCCTGTCGAATTTTCTATTCGAAGGCTGGGCGAGCCTTGGGCTAACGAAAATCGAGTTTTGTTTCTTTCCAACCAAAAACTGGACGATTCCTTATAGCTGCGCCGCACGCCATGAGAAATTGTCCGTCCGTGTGTCGGGCCAGATCTTGTAAGTGAATCCTGCGGGGTAATTGCAAATGACAAAGGTGCCAACGCGCAAACTTTTTTTACCCGCGCGCGATAGGTCGCTGCAATCCTACGTGCCAGCTCGCTGTCTGCTGAAATACGCACTGGGTCCCAGCCACCTAAGCTGATCACATACTGCCGCCTGTACATATATGATGACACATTTTCATGAACAAGCAGACCCTTATTCTCGGTTTTGCCCGTGAAGAAAAAGTTTTCATCCATTCTTGCCCAAGACGAGCAGGTATACGCCAGCTTTCTGTCGGCAATCAACTGGGTAACTTGCAATTCTATTTTCTGTGGATGCGACCAATCATCAGTGTCGTGGGTTGTAACAAAATCACCTCTAGCAAGGGCCAGAGCTGCATTACGTGCCACATAAGCGCCTTGATTTTTCTCTAGCCGAACATACCGTACACGCGGATCACGTCCCATATAGCGTGCAACAATATCGGCGGTGCCATCGGTGCTTGCATCATCAGCGACTATTATTTCAATGTTCGCCCAAGTTTGGTTCAATAAACTGTCCATGGCGTGATGTAACGATGCCGTGCAATTATAGGCTGGCACCAAGATTGAAACCAACTCATTAGCGACTTTTGTTTTACCTTTGCGAACGCCAAAGTTACTCATGTTCAGCGGTCTGGACGTATCAATTAACTCGATCTCTGACAGCCCCGCGCGCCGAAAAACCCGATTTATTTTATCCAGCCGGTACCCTTCATTCATAGGCTGGCCAAGCGCGTAATTAGCGTTGGCTTTCGCCATGTCTAGCAATGGTCTACGGCTGCGACGTAACGGAACCTTCGGTAGAACGTTCTGTGCGTTGCGCCCATCACCGACGCTTGCAAAACACCAAGAAAGGTAAAGGCGAAAATTGAAGTCTCTTTTATACCAAGGTCGCAGCGTATTTGCTTGCGTAGCGAATTCAAGGGCAAGCGCGGGGTCACCCATCGCAGCATACCACTTTGACAACGTGTAAAGCGCGTTAAATCGCAACCCTTTCCCAAAGCGATCATCATTGACGATTTTCAGAAGGCTTTCTTTGGCTAACGTGGAAAAACCCGTCGTTATTCGTTTTCGGCACTGACCAATGACTAGGTTTATCTCTGGATCAGATGGGTCTAGAACTATTGTCGGCGTGCTATCCACGGCAGACGGTCCTAATTGATCATGCGTGTTTTCGGCAATTGAATTATTTATATCGTGCAAGATTTCCTACTTTCCCGACTCTACTGCTTTAACTTTCTTTCCCAATTCAGCGCATGAAGAACTATCGTTTCAAGGCTTTCATACTTGGGGCTCCAGCCTAACGAACGCAGACGCGTTCCATCCGCAATGCTAATAACCGTGTCGCCGTCCCTACGCGGACAGACTGCAATGTCAAACTTTGTACCAGAAACTTTTTGAACCGTATCAAGAACTGCGCGCACCGAATAACCTTGTCCGTACCCGCAATTTAGTGTCACGGAAGAACCGCCGTTTTCTAAATGGCTCAGCGCCAAAAGGTGCGCGTCTACCAAATCGCTAACGTGAACGAAGTCGCGCACACAGGTGCCATCCGCTGTCGGATAATCTGTTCCGAACAATCTAAATTGGCCAGTTTCCAAAACGGCGGCTTGACACGCAAGTTTAATTAAATGTGTGGCGTTAGGGGTTGATTGACCAACGCGCCCAAGCGCATCAGCACCAGCCACATTGAAATACCGAAAAATCGCAAATTTAAGATCATTAGTAGCTGCTGCATCGCGAATGATTTGTTCTGCCATCAGCTTTGATCGGCCATAAGGTGATTCCGGTGCAACAGCCGCATCCTCCTTTACAGCCGTATCGTAGCTGGACCCATAAACCGCCGCTGTTGAAGAAAAAACGAAACTCTTTATATTTCCCCTCAGCGTGGCCTTCAAAAGTCCAACAAGATTGGTGACGTTGTTTTGATAGTATTTAAGCGGATCGGATACCGATTCCGGAACAACCGTTGACCCTGCGAAGTGAAGAATGCTTGTGACTGAACGGCGCTTGATAACGTCATTTACCAGTTCAACATCACCAAATGACCCTTCGACCAGCTCTACATCAGGCGGCACCGCGCTTGCTATGCCTGCTGACAGGTCGTCCACGACAACCGTGTCAATACCTTTGTCGCGCAGCGCCAAAACCATATGGCTACCTATGTAGCCAGCGCCGCCTGTTACTAGAACTGCCATTTGTTCCCTCTCGACACCTCGGGTTTTCTGATCGTTTGGGTAGGTTTTCTGACAGCCTAGGTCAATACTAAAAATTTAATCAGCTCAGCGCCTATACCTTCAGTAAAATCTGAATATACGTTCGATGTAAGAGTTTCATTCCTTTGGATGCGCAGCAGGATCAAAGGCACTTTACTTCACAATGATGACCTAGTTGGCTAAAATTTTCGCAAGCTTTTCCCCAAACTTTGGTGCAGCAAGCTTAGCAAAAGAATCATGCACATGCCCTGTGTCGCGCATTACCAGCGTCGACCCATGAATTGGCAAGCATAGTTGATTTGGGCAAATCACATCGTCCATATCCAACAGAAACCATTCCGAATTCAAGCCCTTCAACGAATAGGGGAATTTCCGTTGAGCTTGCGCAGTTTTTAATGGCCACGCACATTTATTCTGCCAATTGCTATGGTGATCCATCAAGCAATCCAGTGGGTGCTGCGGCAGCAGCACCGCATCGTTTAGCAATACCACGTGACCGGCGATGCTTTAAAGTTTTTGTGTCATTTCTTCTTGCGCTCGCTCCAGTATGCGATAACCCTCTTCCCCAAAGATATACTGACGAGTATCCGCATTGTACGGTACCTTTCGGAGCGAATTCCCCACAATCACAACATCAGGCTTAATTCCCTTTATCCACGTCATTGCCTTTTTGCGCCAGCTTTCACATTCAACATATCTATGTCCAAGGTTCTCATTGAATGTAATTAATTCAAACGGGCTGCACGCACTTTTGGCCACAAGATAAACCAAATATCCATTCGCCTCGCCAAACGCTTCAACAGAAGAAAACCAATGCGATGCATGGCTATCACCATAGAGAACAATTGTCCGCTCTGCGTCTAAATCACCAAAAGAACATGTTTTTAAATCATCATTCTTTTGTGACGAGTGACATTCAAGTTTGTATATTTTGTTCTTGTAAATGCGTTCCTTTGAAAGGTTAATAACCGTTCCATCATTCAATGTAAAAAACTTGCGAGTTTCAATTTGATGTTGCAAAAAAATTGCGCCGAACAAGCCCATTACAACAACTGAAACCAGGGCCGACAAACTCGTAATCGGGCGCGTCCGCAGATAGCGGCTATGACGCACTGGGTTTTCGATAAGCGTATAACTTACGCCTGCCAGCACGAATGTCAGGGCAGTTGCCATTACCATATCGCGTGCGTCCCATTGCTGCGCAGCAATTTTCCACAGCTGGAATACGGGCCAATGCCACAAGTAAAGAGCGTACGATCGCTTTCCGATCCAGGTAAGCACTGGGTGGGAAAGAACGCTGGCTGTGACTGTCGGCTGCGAGGGTGTCAGTCCGCTCCAGATCAGTAATGCGGCACCGCTGGTTGGCAGCAGCGCCGCGATGCCAGGATAGCCTCTAGCCCCTTCAAACATAATGGCCGCGTAAATTATAAACATCAGCCCAACCACAGCTGCAATCTCGGCGCTGCTCCGCGAAGGGGTCAGCGCGGCGCGCGCCAAAAAGGCCACCCCAAGACCCGCTGATAGTTGCCAGATTCTGGTATGAATTGCGAAATAACCTACTGGTTGTGACTGCTGCGTTTGGATTACGCAGGCAACAAACGAAGCGGCTGCAAGGATTACGGAAAAAATTGCAACTTTGCGCAAGGTTTGATCTGGTGATTTTGACCGCAGTTTACTCAATAAGAATAGTAAAGAAAGGTAAATATAAAATTGCTCCTCTACTGCTAAAGACCAAAAATGCAAAAACAGGCTGGGAGAAGATCTGTCACCAAAATAGTCGACGGATTCGGCTAAGTTTTGCCAGTTTGTTGCGTATAAAAGTGCGAAACTGGCATCTTTTGCCGCGCGGCTAATATCAGCCGATGGCAAAATAACCCATGCGGCCACTAAAGTGGCGAAAGTCACCACTATCGCGCTTGGAACCAATCTGCGTGTGCGACGCGCCCAAAATTCAAGGTAATTTACACTTCCAATGCGGGAAATTTCCGTGATTAGAATTGTTCCAATCAAAAAGCCCGAAATAACGAAGAACACATCAACGCCAATAAAACCGCCGCCCAACCATGCAGAATTCGCGTGAAAGACCATCACGCTGAGAACCGCTAAAGCACGCAGTCCATCAATGTCGGCACGGTACGCGGGCATTGCAGCGTTGTTCAGTGCAGGTTGCGAACTGACGATGGTTGAAGTTGTCATTTTTCTACCTGCTTTGGCGCACTTCATGCGGTCCAATTTCCTTATCGCTCGTCAGCATTCCAGTCAATGTATGTTGGTTAAGCCTGATTTTGATGGTGATTGTTCGTGTACTGCGTATTTTCTGCAATTCTGGCGGCACTTCGGTTGCAAATTTGCTGTAACATGTACCCGAACAGGGCAGTTCCAAAAGTCAATGCCCTCAACTAGGCCGAACACTGCATTACAAGCCTCCTTTGCGAACCGGGCATGGATCGGGCTACCCTTCGCGCTTGCCGCGTGGTTGTCTACAAAGCGGTCGCTGCTTAGTGGCCACGCTGTTTCTCAGGCGGGGCGATGGCCTTCCGATCTGAAGCCGCGTTAGACCGCTAATGGTCCGACTTATGACCAGAATTAATGAGATTTTGCTCGTGTCTACCGCACTTTTTGGGAAAAATTTCAGCGCTGGGACACGCTAGTCGAAAATCATGGCCAGATTGGCAGATTGCGTTCCGGGTTTCAAAAGGCATGAACGCCCATATTTCGCCTCCCGTAGGTCAGCAAGCCAGCCCTTGTCCTACTTACCGATTGGCGGGCTTGTCGAGCGGCTACTTCACCGCAGGACCCTCCGAAACACTCTCATGCAATCCGTTTCCGTCCAAGTCCAGCAAGGTGCCCTTCGCGAAGCATCGGCAAAAACCGTTATCGTCCTGCTTTTTTAAACGCTCTAACTTGCAAGGCGCAGACGTTCAGTTTTGCTTGCAATGCGTTCAGTTCTGGTCGCAATTCGTCGCAAAAAATTTTAATCCTGCAGGCGGTCACTTGTACTGAGATAGTCACCTTCTTCTTTCAAAAAAGCGCCCTTCAAATATAGGAACATGTCTTCCGAATCTACAATCTCACTTAATGTTAATCTCTCCCTTAGTTGTGGTACCATAAGATCAACAAGAGAATTCCGTGCAACGGTGTTCGAAAATTCAAGCGTTCCAGACCGATGATGAGACATTAGACTGTCGCGCAACTGATTTGAAATCATGCCGTGCGCATCCGAACAAAATTCAACCGAAGGCAAGCATTCTTTGATTGACGACGGGAAAATGTGGTTATGGTCTTCCAGCTTCTTCAAGAATGAAACTAAGCTGGCACCAAGAGGCCGCAGGCCTGACCATTTATTTTCAACAATTTCCCGTGACGGCGTAATATAACGGCCAGGTTCATTTGCGAAATCTAGTGCATACCGACCATTATCTATTGTAATCTCTCTTTCCCGGTGTTGCGCACGGCGATTAAGCACTATGCGAATGCTAGCTTGCCCGCAGACTGCGCGAATAATGATCTCCGAGGAGTCAGAATATGTGGCAGAAATCAATTCAATCGGCGATTCGTCACAAATTACACGCAAAAGTGACCAACAATGAGGAAGGCTATCGTGCACTAGCGGGGTATGAATTTCGCCAAACTTTTGTTCGCCATATCGAATCTCGCTGAAGGGATCGCACCACCTAATTTCAATCATACTTGGCGGGCTAGTTTTAAGCAGACTCGCGAACTCATGCAGATAACTGGCGTAAAGAAACTCTAAGTTAACGCCCGCTACAACAGACCTGAACTCTGATAAATCCACGATTTGGCGCGCTTGCGCCGCATCCATTGAAAAGGGTTTCTCGCACAAAGCAGGTACATTCAACTGAACAGCGCGCATTAAATCTCTTGCATGATCTCGTGAAGAAGATGCAATTATTGCCGCATATAGCGGCAATTGCCAGGCCTCTTCACCGTTCATCTCAATCACTACATTTGAAAAGCCTTGCATCTGCAACCAATTTCGATTTTGAACAGCATTGTGATGCGTTAGCCAAATTACTTTTCGATTGGAAGCTGTTGACATCAAAACAGAGAGGATGACGCGCGCCCATCGACCGCCTCCAATTACCAAAATCGGCGAGTCTTTAGTTTGGCGATTTGATGTCTGGACAGTCACGGCGCCCCCCGAGAGCGCGGCATTGTCACATATTTCATATCGAGTTCGGTTAAGTTAATGGCGCGTTGGATGACAGTAACAGGCCGATCACGTAACTGACGGTGAATGTGCCCAAGATATTCACCGATTATACCCAGAAAAATTCCATTCAACCCAATCGATAGAAGTTCGAGTATAACGGTGGTTGCAAATCCAGCGGGCATAAAGTCCACAAAAACCAATCGTGCTACAAAGTACCCGAGTGATAAAAGTACGGCCAAAGTCGCAATCAACAGACCGAATATTGTCGCTAGCCTAAGCGGCACTGTCGAGTGGTTTATAATCCCCTCAACAGCGAGTCCAAGCAGACGGATTACGGGAAACTTACTTTTACCGTGGGCGCGTTTGGATCGTTCATACTCAAAACTGGTCTGATTGGCTGCCAATGTGGAAACGAGTCCCCGCACATATGGCGTAGCATCGTGGATTTCCCGCAACTGATCCAAAATGCTTCGGTCAACTAATCGAAAATCTCCGCCATCAACAACAAGGTTGTCCTCAGAGATTCGTGATAAAAAGCGATAAAAAAATTTACGTGCGAGCAATAATAACGCAGGCTCTTGTCTTTTTGGACGCAGTCCCACAACAACATCATGGCCTGCTTCCCACTTCTTGATGAAAACTGGAAATAGGCTGGGGGGGTCTTGCAAGTCGCAATCTAGCTGAATGGCCGCGTGACCTTTCGCAAGGCGATACCCCGTAATGAGGGAATTGTTAAATCCGTAGTTTCGGGCAAATCTGGCGACCTTTATACGACTGTCTTTGCGCGCAATCTTTTCCAACTCGACATATGTACCATCTGTACTGTGATTGTCGGTAAAGATGATTTCGAAATCATAATCCTTTAGCGCTGATTCAAAAACCTCTTTGGTTCTTTCATATGCATTCCAGACGTTCAGCTCTTCGTTAAAAGCAGGGATTACAATCGAAATAAGCTTTGGCATTGTCGCCGTGGTTTCCTGACTATTCATTGCGTCGATCCCCCTCGCCTTTCCGTTTCAGCGATGCCATAATTCCGATGATATTGTTCAGTTTTTGTCCCAAACGGCCCAAGGTGCAGCATTACTTTCATAAAGCGCTTCAAGAACCTGTTTGTCCCGCAATGTATCCATGGCATGCCAGAATCCATGATGTTTGTAGGCTGATAGCTGACCGCTATTGGAAAGCGCGGCCATCGGCTTTCCTTCCCACATCTCCAGTGTTGGATTTTCTGGCAAATAACGGAAGACTTCATTCTTTAGCACAAAGAAGCCGCCGTTGATCCAGTTACCATCACCTACTGGCTTTTCCACAAAGGCCTTGACGGAATTGTTTTCTATGTCCAGCGCACCAAATCTACCGTCAGGTTGAATGGCAGTAACCGTCGCAACCTTTCCATTCTTTTTGTGAAAGGAAATGAGGTCGGTGATATTTACATCGGAAACGCCATCGCCATAAGTCAAACAGAAATCTTCTTGCCCAATGTAGTCTTTTACCAAGGCCAATCTTCCCGCTGTCATGGTCTTTAGTCCCGTGTTGACCAAGGTCACGTTCCAATTTTCCTTTGGCGGTCGATGAATGGTCGTTTCCATTCCTGCACTGGAAATATGAAAAGTAACGTCCGAACTGCGGTGAAGAAAGTTTGCAAAGTAGTCATGGATCATCCAGCTTTTATATCCACCGCAAATTATAAAGTCTGTAAGCCCATAATGGCTGTAAATCTTCATAATGTGCCAAAGAATTGGATGGCCCCCAATTTCGACCATTGGCTTGGGGCGGTTTTCAGTTTCTTCTGATAGCCGCGTCCCGAGACCACCTGCAAAAATGACAACCTTCACGAGATTCCCCTCTTTTTTTAGTCTAAGCACATTCAAAATCTAGGTGAAAATTCTCTTAAAATTTCTATTCCCAAATCGGAATGACCTGTCCTTGGTAGCCCTGAGATCGCATATAACGCTCTATTTCCGCTTGAATATGCCATGCAAGGTTAATGATCACCGCGCTTGCATGATGAGTCTTCAGAAACTCTGCTTCATCGCGAATTTCAATTTTTGTTCCTGGAATGTAGTGGCCGATTTTTGGTGAATTAGACCGCTCATACGTTGCATGTATAAGACTGTCATCTATTGCCAGTGAGTGGATCAAAATGGCAGCACGCCCTGGGAATGCTTTGGCGGGAAGCGTCCCATATTGCGCCACCAGTGCCCGTAATTTGGCTTGTACAG
>JAIXVS010000035.1 GCA_027482795.1 Rhodobacter sp. | reverse complement strand
GGCGGGGCAGGGCGGGGCGGCCATCAGCGCGTCTTTGCTTTCTGCCGCGCCGATAAAGCCAACGGGGCAGCCGATAATGGCAGCAGGGCGCGGGCAGGCGGGGTCTTCGAGCATGTTCAGCAGATGAAACAGCGCGGTGGGGGCATTGCCGATGACAACCACGGCGCCTGCCAGTTTGGGCCGCCAAAGCTCTACCGCCGCAGCCGAGCGTGTATTGCCCATTTGCGCAGCCATTGCGGGAACTGCGGGGTCTTGCAGGGTGCAGATAATCTCGTTGTGTGCGGGCAGGCGGGGGCGGGTGATGCCTTCGGACACCATGCGTACATCGCACAGAATGGGCGCGCCGCCTTCCAATGCGGCGCGGGCGGCAATCGCGGCGTTTGGTGTAAAATCGACGTGCCTTTCCAGCCCCACCATACCTGCGGCATGGATCATACGCACGGCAACCACCTCTTCCTCGGGGGTAAAGCGGGCCAAATCCGCTTCTGCGCGGATGGTGGCAAAGGATTGGCGGTAAATTTCTGCGCCATCGGTGATGTAGCTATAGGGCATGAACGATGGCCTGCGGAATATGTGTGGGGTTCAGATCGGCGCGCTGTGCGGTATCACCCGCGCGGCCATTTTGCACAAGGTCAAAGCCGCGGGGCGTGGCCGTTAGGGTCAGCGCGGCAGGGGTGGGATGCGCGCAGCCCTTGGCGCAGCCCGAGACGTGGCAGATTTGGCCCTGCGGGATATGCGGGGCCAAGGCGCGGGCAAGGTCGCGGGTGGGCTGATGCGCCTGCGTGCAGGCAGGCGCGCCCGTGCAGGCGATGACGCGCAGCATTGGGTCATCGGCATTGGTGATAAGATGCGGCAGGGCGGGCATTTGGGTTGCCCCCTCGACCAAAACCATACGCCACGGGGTGATGCGAAGGGGGCCAAGTTGGGCAAGCGCGCCCAAGGTATCGGCCTGCATCTGGCCAAATTCAAACCCCACCAGCGCGCCTGCCGAATGCAGGCCAATGCGGGGGGTGAAGGGCAAGGCAGCAGGTACAGCGTGGGCAGCAAAGCGGGCGGGCAGCACTGCGCCTTGGGCTAAAAGCTGCGCCATGCGACCACGACCATCTGCGCCAATGCCGCCTGCGTCTGCAAACCAGTGGGCTAAGTCCAAAGCGGTTGGCACGGCATCCGCCAAGGGCACCGCTGCCCCTGTTTGCGTGCCAGTGGCATAAATGAGCGCGCGGTTATCTACCCTTTCGATACGAATATCACCCGCGATGTCGCGCAGAATGGGGGTTGCGCCCATATCCACCACAAAGCCGAATTTGCTGGGCAGGCGCGGCGCGCTGGGGGCGGTAAGGGCGGCGGATAAATCGAGTGCCAGATCATAGGCACCATCCCCTTGCGCCCAAAATGGGGCAAGAGTGACGTTGCGCTGAGATTCGGCATCCGCGCTGTCATCCAGCAGGCCAAGGGCGCGCAGGCCATCCATCAGTGGGGTATGGCTGGCCATTGTCACGCCGCGCAATTGCACATTGGCGCGGGCGGACAGATCGATCAGCCCATTGCCATGCGCGGTGGACAGGGCCGCAATGCCGCGCGCCTGTTCTGGCAATAGCCGCCCCGCGCGCGGGCGCACGCGCACGACCCAGCCATCGCCCGATTCCATGGGGCGCAGGGCACCCGGGCACCAGCCTTGTATAATGGGGGCGGCCTTGCTCAAATCCGCTCTCCCGCTGCCTGCGAATTGCGGCGGCTGGCCCATAGGCCCGCCTCGCGCAGGGCTGCAAAACGGTCTTGCAGGGCGGCAAGGGCGGCGGGGTTTTCGCGCGCCATAAAGGCGGTCAGATCATCCCGCCCCAAGGTGGCATCATGGTATAGGTCAAACAAATGCGCGGGAACGGCGCGGGTTAGGTGGGCATAGGCGGCAAGGTTATCGAGCGTGGCGGTGATTTCGGCAGCCCCGCGAAAGCCGTGGCGCATCATGCCATTCGCCCAAGCAGGGTCTGCCGCGCGGGCGCGCAGGGTGCGGGCAAGTTCCTCGGTTACTGTCCGCGCGCGGGGGGCGTTGGGATTGGCGCTGTCGATATGATACAGCGCCGCGCCGCCGCCCAAATGGGCGGATGCTGCGGCAAAGCCGCCTTCATGCGCGGCGTAATCGGGGGCCATCAGCACATCGGTTTCAACCAAATCTTGCACATGGGCATAGGCATCGGCGGCGCGCACGCGCGCCTCGATCCCTGCGCGGTCTGGTGCGATGTCGCCTTTGGCGTCAATCGCATAGCTGGCGGCAGTTAGCCAAGCCTCGCCCGCCGCCGCGCGGCCTGCGTCTGAATAATCGGTCAGCGCGGCCTCCATTCCCATGCCGTAAAGGCCAGGTTTGGGGCCATAGACGCGGGCGGCATCGGCTGCCACATAGGGGTTGTCGGCGGGGTCCTCTTCGCGGGCGGCAAGTGCCGCCACCCCCGCCTGAAACATCTGGCCAAGCGCGGGGAAGATATCGCGAAACAGGCCAGATATGCGCAAGGTCACGTCAATGCGGGGGCGGCCCAGCAGGGCAAGCGGGATTACTTCGAACCCTGTGACGCGGCCCGATGCGCCGTCCCACAGGGGGGCAAGGCCCGCAAGGTGCAGCGCCATGGCCACCTCTTCGCCCGCCGTGCGCATGGTGGCAGACCCCCACAGATCCAGCACCAGCCCGCGCGGATAATCGCCCGCGTCTTGCAAATGGCGGCGGATCAACTCTTCGGCCAGCTTTACGCCTTGGGTATGGGCCGCGCGGGAAGGCACCGCGCGCGGGTCGACCGAAAACAAATTGCGCCCCGTGGGCAGAACATCGGCGCGCCCACGATACGGGCTGCCTGCGGGCCCTGCGGCCACGCGCGCGCCATCAAGGGAAGTAATCAGACCCGCCATTTCGCCACTCGCGCCGCCCCAGATGTGCAGGCCGTCGCCGTACTGGCTTTCTTTGATATCGCAGACAAAACGGTCAATCCGCGTGATGGCTTCGGCGGGGCTGGCGTTTGGGGGAATATCCAAATCTGCCTCAACCCCCGCATCTTGGGCGGCTGCGCGGATATCGGCGATAAGGCGGGTGCGGCGGGCGGGGTCTAGCCCGTCGGCGGTGGCATATTCATCCAGCAGACGTTCCAGCGCGGATAGGTTTTCGGGCAGGGTGCTGGTGCGCAGAGGCGGGGGCATATGGCCCAAGGTCACCGCGCCAATGCGCCGCTTGGCCTGCGCTGCCTCGCCCGGATCATTCACGATAAAGGGATAGATCACGGGTGTGTCGCTCAGCAGGGCATCGGGCCAACAGTCTGCCGAAAGGGCCACGGATTTACCCGGAAGCCATTCCAGCGTGCCATGCGCGCCCATGTGGATCAGCGCATGGGGCGCACGGGATTGAAGCCATAGGTAGAAGGCCACATAAGAATGGCGCGGGGTGCGGGATAGGTCGTGATAGCTGGCATCGCGCGCCAGCACATCGCCCCGTTCGGGTTGCAGCGCAATGATCGCGCGGCCATTTCGGATGGCGGGGAAGTGGAATGCCGCGCCTTGGGCAAGCGGGTCATCTTCGGGCGCGCCCCAAGCGGTGTTTACCGCATCTTGCAAGGATTGGGGCAGGCGAGATAGGGCGCAAAGATAGTCTGCGATTGGCCAGCTTTGGGTGTGGGACAGAAGGCCATCTGGAAGCCCATCCACGGGCGGCAGATCATAACCCTTTGCGGCCAATGCGGCCAAGATCGGCGGCAGGCTGCCCAGCACATCCAGCCCAACGGCATGGGCCATCTGGTCGGCGCGGCCCGGATAGGTGGACAGCACAAAGGCCAGATCGCGCGCGGGGCGCGGGGTTTGCGCCAGCCGATGCCAGCCCGAAACGCGGGCAACCACGCGGGAAATTCGTTCGTCATCGGCGCGGTGGGCAAAGCGGGAAAACTGCAAATCTGGGTCGCGCTTTTGCGGCGATTTGTGGCTGATCAGGCCTGCGAAAATGCGCCCGTCCACTTCGGGCAAGACCACATGCATGGCCAGATCGGCGGGGGATAGCCCGCGCTCGGATGCGGCCCAATCGCGGCGGCGGGCGGTGGACAGGGCCACTTGAAACACAGGCGCGCCCCAATCATTCGCGCCTGTGTGATCGAGGGGGGATGCACCATCTGCACCTTTGGCGGAAAAGGCGGTGGCGTTGATGATTGCGGCGGGGGAAATCTCGGCCAAAGCCGCGCGCAGAAATGGCCCCGCATCGGGGGCCTTCAGGCTGGGCGCAAACAGGCCCACGGGCATAAAGCCGCGCGCGCGCAGCTGCGCCATCAGCGCGTCAATCGGGGCAAGATCGGCGGATGTCACATAGCTGCGATAGAAGGTCACCGCCACGCGGGGGCCTGCCTGCATGGCTGGCATATCGGCGCTGATATTTCCGTCCAGATACCAGCCGCAATCGGGCACAGTCTTGGCCCCCAAAACGGGGCTGGCATAAATTCCAGCGGCCAGCGCCAGTTGCGCCAGCGCCGCCTGCGCGGCCACCGCGCCGCCCGCATCGCACAGGTGCTGCAATTGGCGTAGGGTGGAAATGGGCAGGGTGGATAGCGCATCAAGGTTCGCATCATCGCGCCCATCGGCGGGCAAAACTGCCAGCGCGATCCCCTTTTTGCGCGCCAGATCGGCAAGGCTGGCCAAACCATATGGCCAATAGCTTTGCCCGCCGATCAGCCGCACCAAAATGCCTTTTGCGCCTGAAAGCGTGTTCTCGACATAAGTATCGACCGACAACGGGTGCTTTAGCGCCATCAGGCTGGCAAGCCGAACGCTGGGCATATCCGCCCCCTGCAATTTCGCCCGCCCATAGCCCGCCGCAAACGCGCCAAGGTCGCTGTCGGAAAAGGACAGCACCACCAGATCTGCGGGCGATTGCCCCAGATCAAAGGCGGCGGCCCCCTCCTCTAGCCCATGGCTTTCGCGGAAGACGACATGCATGGGTCAGGCTTCCAAAACCGCGCGGATTGCCGCCTCGTTCACATCGGCCATTTCGGCAATGACGACAAGTTGGCTGCGGCGCGGGGCGGTGCCCCAAGGGCGGTCATACTGCATCCGCACCCGCGCGCCCACGGCCTGAACCAAAAGGCGCATCGGCTTGCCTTGGACAGCAATGAACCCTTTAACGCGCAGGATGTTCTGCTCCTGCGCAAGGCGCTGGATCGCGGCTGACAGCGCATCGGGATCGGCGATTTCGGGCAGATCAACAACGATGGTGTTGAAATCGTCATGCTCGTGCCCATCTTCGCCATCGTGGTGGGACGGGCGGGCGGCCAGATCATCTTCGGCGCGGGAATTCAGGCCAAGGATCAGGCGCGGGTCGAGCACGCCTTCGGTCATCTCTAAAATCGGCAACTTGCGCGGGGCTTCGGCGTTGATCACATCGCGGGCAGCGGCAAGGCCAGCCGCGCCTGCCAAATCGGCCTTAGACAGCAGCACGATATCGGCGCAGGCGATTTGGTCTTCGAACACTTCGGACAGGGGCGTTTCATGATCTAGGCTGTCATCGGCGGCGCGCTGCGCCTCGACCGCTGCCTCATCGGGCGCAAAGCGGCCTGCGGCCACGGCCTCGGCATCGGCCAGCGCAATCACACCGTCCACCGTAATGCGCGAGCGGATGGCGGGCCAATCGAACGCCTTCAGCAAAGGCTTGGGCAAGGCAAGGCCAGAGGTTTCAATCAAGATATGGTCAGGGCGTACGGGCATGGCCATCAGCGCCTCGATCGTGGGAATAAAATCATCGGCCACAGTGCAGCAGATGCAACCATTGGCCAGTTCGACGATATTCTCGACGGGGCAGTTTTCATCGGCGCAGGATTTCAAAATATCGCCATCAACGCCCACCGAGCCAAATTCATTGACCAAAATCGCAAGGCGTTTGCCTTGGGGGTTGGCCATAAGGTGGCGGATCAGCGTGGTTTTGCCCGCGCCCAAAAAGCCAGTGATGACAGTGACGGGGATTTTGGAAAGATCGGTCATTTAGGCCTCCACGGCGATAGGGTCTAGGGGCGGGATACGGGCAAGGCTTTGCTTGCGGAAAATCACGGGGCGTTCGCGCCATGGCACGATGCCATCGGCGCTGGCGGCATAGGCGGCAGCGCCTGCTAGAATATCTGGCACATCGGCTGGGGTGAGGCGGCCATAGACATAGCCCCATTTGCCATGGCCTTGCAGGGCGACAGCGCAGCCCTGCGAGCAGGCAGACAAACAGTCGACAGGTTTAATGGTAACGCCTGCGGGACATTCGGCGGAAAGCAAAGCATCGCGCAGTTGCGCGCCAAGGGGCTGGCCGCCCTCTGGCACAATTTGATCTGCCTTGCACGTTGCACATACATAAAGCGTTGCCGCCATCATCCATCCCCAAAGGGCGGAATGCAAAACAACGAGCCACGGCGCATACCTGCGCTACGCCCGATGCGACACACCCCGTCCGCCCGTCCGTTCATGCGTTGGCAGGTTTCCCGGCTTGCGGATGCGGGGGGATGCCCCACGCCTTGCCCCCCTTCCCAGCATATGCCAGTG
>JAIXVS010000238.1 GCA_027482795.1 Rhodobacter sp. | reverse complement strand
GCTCACCCCCGAGGATATTTTTAGAGCAAGGAAGCAGGCAGGATTGGCTGACTACCTTTAAGCGGCGCAGATCACGTGTTTTGCACGGTGGGTCACATAGCTGTGTGGGCACGAAAGGGTGATGCACATGTGATCGCGGGGCCTGTTACGGCTGGGTGGCGCGATGGTGCGCTAAACCAACGGAGAGACCCGAATGAAAACCACCCCTTTTGTTTTTGCCGCACTGGCCCTGATGGCCGCCCCTGCCTTTGCCGATGATATGATGGATGTGTCCAAACTGACCTGCGCCGAGTTTGCGGCGATGGACAATGAAGGCATGATGAAAACTATCGACATGATGCACAAGGCCAGCCCCGATGCGGCCATGGCGATGGATGAGGCCGCGATGAAAATGGCGGGCGAGCATGTGATGATGGGCTGCGAGGGCAAGCCCGATATGATGGCGATGGACGCCATGATGGCCAAAATGTGATCTAGGCCAAGGGCAAGCTGATAGACTGGGGGCGCGCTGGGTTTGGGCCAAGCGCGCCTTTTCCTTCGGCGCGGGTTGGGGTATCCGTAGGCCAAACAAGGGGGCGCGGATGATACCTGTTCGGGGATATGAGGGGGCGGTTGTTGGGGTGCTGGGGTTGGGGCGGTCTGGCCTAGCCACGGCGCGCGCGCTGGCGGCAGGCGGGGCAGACGTGCGCGCTTGGGATGACAGCGTTGAGGCGCGCACCAAGGCCGAAGCCGAGGGGATTGTCTGCACGGATTTGGGCAAGGCCGCCGCGCTGGACGGGATGGCGGCGCTGATCGTATCGCCCGGCATTCCGCATTTATACCCCGCGCCCAATAAGATCATCGCCGCTGCGATGGCAGTTGGCATTCCTGTAGACAATGACATCGGGCTGTTCTTTGCCAGTTTTGGCGGGGCAGAGTGGGACGAGTTTGACACCCCCCCGCGCGTGGTGTGTGTGACGGGCAGCAATGGCAAATCGACCACCACGGCGCTGATCCATCATATTTTAACCCAGGCGGGCCGCCCTGCGCAGATGGCGGGCAATATCGGAACGGGTGTTTTGGCCATTGATCCGCCGCAAGATGGCGAGGTGATTGTGCTGGAACTGTCCAGCTATCAAGCCGAACTTGCCCGCGCGCTGACGCCTGATGTGGCGGTGTTTACGAACCTATCGCCTGACCATTTGGACAGGCACGGCGGCATGGGCGGGTATTTTGCGGCCAAGCGGCGGCTGCTGGCCGAAGGCGGGCCTGACCGCGCGGTGATTGGCGTGGACGAGGGCGAGGGCGTGTTTTTGGCCAATCAACTGGCCACTGGCGCGCAAGATGACCGCGTGATCCGCATCTCGTCTGGGCAAAAGCTGGACGGGTTTGCGTGGAGCGTTTTTGCGCGCAAAGGGTTTTTGGCCGAATGGCGGCGCGGCAAACAAGTGGCATCGATTGATTTGCGCGCCATCAAGGGCCTTCCGGGCGCGCATAACCACCAAAACGCCTGCGCCGCCTATGCGGCGAGCCGCGCGCTGGGGCTGGCCCCGCGCGAGATTGAGGCCGCGCTGCATTCCTTTGCAGGCTTGCCGCACCGCAGCCAATTGGTGCGCGAAATGGGCGGCGTGCGGTTTGTGAACGACAGCAAGGCCACGAATGTGGATAGCGCCGCCAAAGCGTTGCAAGCCTTTGATCGTATCCGCTGGATCGCGGGCGGCATGGGTAAAGAGGGCGGAATCGCCGCCCTTGGCCCCCATTTGGGCGCGGTTGTGAAGGCCTATCTGATCGGCCATTCAGCGCGGGAATTTGCCCTGCAACTGGGCGATACACCCTATGAAATATGCGAGACGATGGAGCGGGCTGTTGCCCGTGCGAGCGCCGAGGCGACCGCGGGCGATGTGGTGCTGCTGGCCCCTGCGGCGGCGAGCTTTGACCAATATCCGAATTTCGAGAAACGCGGCGATGATTTCGCGGCGCGGGTCATGGCGCTGTGATTCGCTGTCAGGGATAAAAATGGTGCCCCCATACGGACTTGAACCGCAGACCCCCTGATTACAAATCAGGTGCTCTACCAACTGAGCTATAGGGGCATTGCCCGTCAAATACCCGCTTGGCGGCAAAGGCGCAAGGGTTGTGTGATTAGTTTTCGCTTGATTTGATCGACCGCGCCAGCAGCAGCGTCGCGGCCAGCCCCATCGCCATGACGATCAGCGCGGCTGGGGCGGCTTCGGTTAGGTGTTCGAGGGACGCCAGCTCGTACACCCGCGTGGACAGGGTGTTAAAATTGAACGGGCGCAGCATCAGTGTCGCGGGCAATTCTTTGACGCAATCGACAAACACCACCAAAAGCGCCCCCGCGATGGATCCGCGCATGATGGGCAGATGCACCGCCATCAGCACCCCGCGCGGGCTGCGCCCAAGGCTGCGCGCGGCATGGGGCAGGTTGGGCGATTGGCGGCCAAAAGCGCTGTCCACCGCCCCTTGGGCAATGCCAAAGAATCGCAGCGCATAGGCCAGCACGATGGCGGCTGAGGTGCCTGTGATCATCAGGCCCGGATCATACCCCGTCAGGGCCAGCACCCCATCGGCCAGATGATGATCGAATGCCGCCAGCGGGATCAAAAGGCCCAGCGCAAGCACAGCGCCGGGTGCGGCATAGCCAAGCGCAGTGACAGGCAGCAGAACCCGCATTAGGCCCGCATGGCCCATGCGCAAGCCAAACACCAAAATCACCGCTGCCCCGACTGTGATAATGGCCGCCAGCCCGCCGACCAAAGCAGTGTTCAGCGCCGCCTCGATCAGCCCCGGTTGCAGCCAAACGGCGGGCGAGGACAGCGACAAGGTTGCCATCACCGCCACGGGCAGCACAAAGCCAAAGGCAAAGGGCAGGGCGGCGGCCCCAAAGGCCAGAGTTGCGCGCCAGCCCGTCAGTGCGCGCGGCGTGATCGGGCGCTGGCTGCGGCCCTGCCCATGAAACCGCGCGCCCCTGCGCGAGACCAATTCAAACCCAAACAGCAGGCCAATCAGCGTTAGGATCAGCAGTGCAATCTGCGCAGCGCCCCCCACATTGCCTTGGCCAAGCCACGTAGAAAATACCCCCGTAGTTAGGGTTTGCACGCCAAAATGCTGCATGGTGCCAAAATCGGCTACCGTTTCCATCATGACCAGTGCCGTGCCTGCGGCCAAGGCGGGGCGCAGCATGGGCAGGCCAAGGCGCCAAAACAGCGCCATCGGGCCAAGGCCCAAGGCGCGCCCAACCTCTAGCGCGCCGCCGGCTTGCTCGCGCAGCGCGGCCCGCACCATAAGGTAGACATAAGGATACAGCGCAAATGCCAAAACCAGCGCCGCCGCGCCTTCGGATCGCACCTCGAAAAACCAATAATCCCGCGCGTTTTGCCAGCCAAAACTGGCGCGCAGGGCCGTTTGCACCCAGCCTGCATAATCAAGACTATCAACCAAAGCATAGGCCCCCACATAGGCGGGTATCGCAAGGGGGAACAGCAGCAGCACCGATAGGGCGCGGCTGCCCCAGAACTGATATAGCGTGACCAACCACGCCGCCCCCGCCCCCATGATCGCGGCCAATAGCCCCACCGCCAGCATCATGCGCAGCGTGGTGAAGAAATAACGCGGCAGCACGGTTTGCAGCAAATGGCCCCAAATAGGCTCGCTTGGCGCAAGGGCGAGCCAAAGGATCGACAGCAGCGGCGCAAGCACAATCAGGCCCACGATCACCGCCGCAATTGTCCACGCGCTGGGGCCGCGCGCGGCGCGCCGTGGGGCGGGCGGGAAAGGAGGGTTCTGAGCGGCCATTGCGCCTATCGCTAGCGCAATGCGCATTGCATGTCCAGAAAGGCAGCTTATAGTTTGGGCGAGTAAATCATCAGTAGAACCCTTCACAGATGCAAATCATATACCATCTTGGCGCCCATTTTACCGATGAGGGGCGCCTTTTGAACTGCCTTGCCGCCAATCAGCAGGCCTTGGCGGCAGAGGGTGTGGCCGTGCCAGACCCCAAAATCTACCGCGCCTTGCTGCGCGATCTGGCCATTAAACTGCGCGGCAAACCCGCAAGTACCGAGCAGCAAGAAGAAGTCCTGGGCCAGATATTGGGCGATATATCTGCCGAGCGGGTGGTGTTTTCATGGGATGGGTTTATGGCGCTGCCGCCCTATGTGCTGCGCGAAACCCTGTATCCTGCGGCGGGCGAGCGGGTGCGCGCCTTTTCAAACCTGTTTCCCGAAGACGAGGTCGAGTTTTGCTTGGCCCTGCGCAACCCTGCAACGATGCTGCCGCTTTTGTATCGGCGCAATAAACCCGAAAGCTATGATGCGTTTCTGGCGGGCAGTGACCCGTACGAGCTGCGCTGGTCTTACGTGATTGCCCGCATCTTGGAAACCAACCCTGCGGCCCAGCTTACGGTGTGGTGTGACGAAGACACCCCCCTGATCTGGCCCGAAGTGCTGCGAGCCGTCGCAGGCCTGCCCGCAGACCAACCCTTGGTCGCCGAAAACGAACTTTTGGCGATGCTGATGTCGGGCGAAGGGCTGACGCGGATGCAGGCCTATATTGAAACCCGCCCACCTGCCACCATCGAACAGCGCCGCAAAATCGTGTCGGCGTTTCTAGACAAATTCGCCTTGCCCGAACGGATTGAACAGGCCATCGAAATGCCAACATGGGATCAGGATATGGTCGATGATCTGACCTCGATTTACGAGGAAGACGTGGCCAAAATCATCGCCTCGGGCAAAGTCACGTTTATCCAGCCCTAGGCACGAGGGGGGCCTTGCCCCCCGCTGCGCTCCCCCCAAGGTATTTTTGGAGTTAGGAAGGCACGTGCAGTTTGCCTGCTTCCTAACTCTGCAAATACCTTACGGGGGTGAGGAGCGATAGCTCCGAGGGGGCTGTAAAAGCCCCCTTTGCTTGGGGCTAGGCCATGCCGAGGGCGGATTTATACATATCCATAATCGCCTCTTCTTCGGCAATCTCATCAGGTTTGCGTTTGCGCAGGGCGATGACTTTGCGCATCACCTTGGTGTCATAGCCGCGCCCTTTTGCTTCGGCCATCACTTCTTTTTGTTGCTCGGCCAAGTCGCGCTTTTCGGCGTCAAGCTGTTCGATGCGTTCGATGAACTGGCGCAATTCGTCGGCGGCGACATTGTAGCTATCGGGCGAGGTGTTCATCGGGCGCTCCTGCGGTAAGATTTGCCTGATACCTAGCCGCGTGGGCGCGCAGGTTC
The DNA here is from genome assembly GCA_027482795.1 of Rhodobacter sp. Classification (GTDB taxonomy): domain Bacteria; phylum Pseudomonadota; class Alphaproteobacteria; order Rhodobacterales; family Rhodobacteraceae; genus Cypionkella. The sequence goes on along the minus strand of JAIXVS010000238.1, from coordinate 1,253 downwards.
AAGGGTGGCCTTGCTTGAACTGGGGCGCAAGTCGGGGTAGGCGGGGCGGGTCAATATGAGGTGGCCGCGATGGAATATTTGATTTGGGGCGGGGCGGGGGTGACGCTGGTTGGGCTGATTGGGCTGATTTATTCAGCGCTATTGGTGATGCGCGCGCGCGGCGCTGGGATGGACGATGCTGCCCTGCGGGCTGCAATGCAGCGCGCCTTGGTGTGGAATGTGGGCGCGCTGGCGCTGTCTGGCCTTGGGCTGATGATGGTGGTTGTGGGCGTTATTCTGGCCTAGTGTTTCAGGCCGCCATCAGCCGCGACTGTGCCATTTTGCGTTGCACGATTTGGGCAAGCCGTTTGTGCATACCCGACGTGCGGTGGCGCAGATGCACCACGCCATAAACGGGCTGGGTGATGGGTTCGACATCTTTGACCATTGAAAAGCGGCCCGTGGCGATCAGCGCCTCGGCACTGTCTTCCATGACAAAGCCCGCGCCGCCCATGGCAGTCAGCAGCCCAACCATAGCTGCATTCTGGCCCGACGCCAGCGATGCCCCTGCCATTTCGGGCAGGGCGGCGGCATGGATACTGTCAAAGGCCGGGGCAAAGGACGCGCGGATATAGCTGTCAACCGATAGATCGGCACGTTTGTTGCCTTGGCTTGTGACCAGCCGATAGCTGACCTCGCCCACGGATGCGATGTGCAAATCGGCATGGGATTGCGGCGTAAAGATCACCGCGAAATCCAAAATCCCGCGCGCGATATCATTGCACATTTGCGCCGAATAATCAGGTTCAATGTAAAACCCGCATTCGGGCAGCGCCTTGCGAAACGAGGCGATCCAATTGCCAATTTGCTGGCCGCGTTCGCCCGTGGCCAGATCGTGCTGGATACCAATGCGCAGGTTCAGCGCCTTAGTGCCGCTGGCCGACACGGCGCGCTGCGCCTCTGTCCATGCATGGCGCATCCCGCGCGCGTGCTGCTCAAACTTCAGCCCTTCGGTTGTAAGGTTCGTGCCCGCGCGCGAGCGGGTGAAGAGCCGCGCGCCCACGCTGTCCTCTAGCGCCACAACGCGGGCGGAAATGGTCGACTGCGTGACATTGAGCCGTTCGGCCGTGCGGTGAAAGCTGCGGGTTTCCACCAGGTCTAAAAACGTGTCGATCAATTCGGTTTGCATGACGGCTCCTGGTTGCATTGGCTTGCTGATCGATTTTATCGATCAATAGGGCCGAATTTGGGCGATTGAAAGACATTTTTGGCTG
>JAIXVS010000133.1 GCA_027482795.1 Rhodobacter sp. | reverse complement strand
GGTCAGAACGACCCAGTCAACGGTCACAGCGCCAGATTCGTCTTTTGCGAAAGCAGCCATCAGATTTTTGATCATGTTCATGGTAGTATCCCTTTCTTGGGTTTGCTCAGGTTAACCCGTCAACTCGCCGTTTGAAGCAACCTCTGTTTCGCTTCTGCTCGTCTTCGGTGAGGACATATAGCCTGCGCCACGTGGCAAGAATTGGATCGAAACAGGGCATTTTCGCGCCCTGTGAAAAAAGGCGCGGGGAAAAGGTTAAGTTATTGAAATTAAACGAAAAGAAAATGAAAACTTTCTTAATGGCGCAGGTTGCGGGGGTGAAAACCCCTGCAATCTGGGCGGGAATGCGGCGAAAAGCACCGATTTTGGTGGATAAATGCCGCCGATTCTGCGATTCTACCTAAAGCAGTTTAGAACTAATCATCCGCAAAGCGGGGATATGACAGGCATTCGGAATCAATTAGCGGCGGCGGGAATCGCCTGTGCTGTGCTGGGCGCGCCTTTTGCCCATGCCCAAGACGCGCCCGCGCGCCCCGATTTCACCTTTAAGCGCGTGAAAGTGGGCGAAGCGATGCCCGGCAAGCGGATCACAGTACAGATTGACCCTGCCGAACAGGCGCGGCTGTTGGCATCCCTGCCCAAGGTGGAACTTAAGCGCCCTGATGATCCGCTTGATCCCGCTGCGCCCACCGCCCCGCCCAGCACATCCACCTATGCGTGGTATTGGGACAGTGTCGACCCTGCGCGCGGCAAAATGGCGGGCCGCTTTAACGAGGCGTTGGTTGCGCTGGCGCAGGGGCCAAAGGGGGCCATGGTGGGCGCGCCGCGGATGCAGGCGATGCAGGGGCTGGCGCAGCAATATGGCAAGCAGATTTTGCTGGCGACGATTGGCACGCAAGTTTCCCCCGCGCTGGTGCTGGCCGTGATGGGTATTGAAAGCGGCGGTCAGGCCGATGCTGTCAGCCCCAAAGGGGCCGAAGGGCTGATGCAGCTGATCCCCGCCACCGCCGCGCGCTTTGGCGTGACCGATGCCAAAGACGTGGCGCAAAACATCAAGGGCGGGGTCGCCTATTTGGATTGGTTGATGGGCGAGTTTGACCGCGACCCGCTGATGGTGCTGGCCGCCTATAATGCGGGCGAGGGGGCCGTGCGCGCCAATGACGGCGTGCCCCCCTATGCCGAGACGCGCGATTATGTGCCCAAAGTTCTGGCGGCATGGACAGTGGCCAGTGGGCTATGCGCAACCCCGCCGATGCTGGTCACCGACCCTTGCGTGTTTAAGGTGATTTCGTCTGGGTAAGGCGCAATCAAACTTGCCCCCCTTCACAACAGCCCCTTGCCCGTGTATGCGCAGGCCCTGATATAAAAGAGGTTTCCCTATGCAAGGCAGCGCCAACCTGAACCTGATGATCAAGGCCGCACGCCGCGCGGGCAAATCGCTGGTCAAAGACTTTCGCGAAGTCGAGCAGTTGCAGGTATCCACCAAAGGGCCAGGGGATTTCGTATCCAAGGCCGACCAAGCCGCCGAAGCGATGATTAAAGAAGATTTGATGGGCGCGCGCCCCACCTATGGCTGGCTGGGCGAAGAAACGGGCGGCACTGAAGGCGCAGACCCCACCCGCCGCTGGATTGTTGATCCGCTGGATGGCACCACCAACTTTCTGCACGGCTTGCCGCATTGGGCCGTGTCGATTGCGCTGGAACATAAGGGCGAGATTGTTGCGGGCGTGGTGTTTGATGCCGCCAAGGACGAGATGTTCGTTGCCGAAAAGGGCGCAGGCGCATGGATGAACGACCGCCGTTTGCGCGTTTCGGGTCGCCACAAGATGATCGAAGCGATTTTTGCCACGGGCATTCCTTTTGCCTCCAAGAAAACCCTGCCTGCCACCGTGGCCGATCTGGCCCGCCTGATGCCTGTTTGTGCAGGCGTGCGGCGCTGGGGGGCAGCGTCGCTTGACCTCGCCTATGTCGCCGCTGGCAGATACGATGGGTACTGGGAGCGCGAGCTAAAGCCGTGGGACATCGCAGCAGGCCTAGTGATCGTGCGCGAGGCGGGCGGCATGGTGGCCCCCATTCGTGATGGGGCAGATATTTTGGAGACGGGCGGGATTATTTGCGCCAACGACCCGCTGTTTGCGGGGTTCACCAAGATTATTCGCGGGGAATAGCGAGGCCTATGCCCTGCTGTCAGACGGGTGATTGACCCCGTCGACCCAAGGCACATCGCCCAAATCGCGCGGGTTGACCCCTGCCAAAATCGCCACATTCACCCCGTATAGCTGCGGGTTCGATCTGCGCTGATGGTGGGTATAAATGCCGCAGGTCTTGCAAAACCAATGTTTCGCCGTGCACGTGCCCCATTGATATAATTGTAAATTCTCAGCGCCTTGCAAAATTGTGACATCGTCCAGCCGCGCGGAAACCACTATCGCCCCGCGCCGCGCGCAATAGCTGCAATCGCAGCGCCGCGCGGTGGCAAAGGCATCTTGCAGCTGCACCGAAAGGCGCACCGCCCCGCAATGACAACTGCCGATAAGGGGCTGCGCGGCATTGGGCAGGCGCGGGCCGCTTTGCATCTTCAGCGCCGCCCAACGCGCGGAATGGATGTGCGCGATACGGGGTACTGCGTGGCAGGATGCGGCGGCGCGCCTGCGTTTTGCGCCCAAAACCCCCGCCCGCCGTGGCGCGCCAAATACACCCCCGCCATGGCCGCCCCGCCAATAAACCCGCCGATATGGGCCATATAGGCAACCCCATCGTCCGCCCCGCTCGACAGCAGTTGCATCCCAAACCAAACGCCCAGCACGATCCACGCAGGAATGGCGAAAATGCGGAAAAAGATGATAAAGATGAACAGAATGTCCACCTTTGCGCGCGGATACAGCAGCAGATAGCCGCCCAAAACCCCCGCAATCGCCCCCGAAGCCCCCACCATAGGAACATCGGCAGACGGGTCGGCATAATACTGAAAGGCGGCTGCGCAAAAGCCCGAGGCAAGGTAGAAGCCCGCAAAGTTTCTGTGCCCAAACGCATCTTCCATATTGTCGCCAAAAATCCACAAAAACAGCATATTGCCCAGCAAATGCCCCCAGCCGCCGTGCAGGAACATGTGCGTTACGGCCGAATAATCCAGCCCGTATTGGGCAATATAGGCAGGCACAAGGCCATAGGTGTAATAGAATTCACCCAAGGCTTGCTCGCTGGGCAGGCTGTACCAATAGGACAGAAAAATCACCACATTGGCAATCAGCAACCCATAGGTCACATAGGGCCGCCGCCCCGACGGGTTATGATCGCGAATTGGAAACATGGGGCCAAGTGTGGCGATTAAATCGGGGCCGTCAAGGGGAACTGGGGCCGCAAAATGCAAATGGCCGCAGATCGCGCTGCGGCCATAGGTCTTAGGCCATAGAACTTAGACTGTGCGGACCTTAGTTGTCCGACAGGGTAAAGGTAGGCTCTTCGCACATATCCTGCGTGCCGACAATTTCTTGCCCGCTTTCCATAACGAATTTCAAATCGTAAACGCACTGCTCGCGCCCGTCAGCAATGGTCACGTCAACGGTGTTGCCTGCTGGCAGAACGCCGTCGCCGAACACGTCTTCTTCCCATTCGCCCACATCAGCGGGCGAGGTGAAGAACTGCGCCAGCGCCATGGAAGAGGTGTTGTTGATGGTGATGATCAAGTCTTCTGCAAAAGCAGGGGCGGCAACCGTCATCGACAGTGCCACAATCATGGATTTCAGCTTCATTCGGTGTCCCTCGCGTTTGAATTGTGTGGCTGATGGCTAGTGATGCCCTGCGAAAAAGTCAAGAAACGGGGCGGGAACGGCGCATGTTTTTTGGGTTTCATGCGCAATAAAACTTGCCTAGGTCAAGTTTTGGGCAAAGCCCGACTGGGCTGCACCGCCGAAAACTAGCGCCGCTTTGGTGCCCGCGGCCGGACTTGAACCGGCACGGCCATACAGCCGGGAGATTTTAAGTCTCATGTGTCTACCATTTCACCACGCGGGCGGCAAAGTGTGCGCAATTATAGCGTTCCTTGCCGTTCCTGCGCAAGGGTGGATCAGACTGTTATATCGCATACAGAATTGACATCGCCGCCGCCCCGCGCCCATATGTGCGCGAGAGTTTGCAAAGGGGTTTGCGATGAAGAAAATCTATCCCAGCGCCGAGGCCGCGCTGGACGGTCTGCTGCGCGATGGCATGTTGATTGCCGCAGGTGGCTTTGGCCTGTGCGGTATTCCTGAACTGCTGATCGAAGGCATCCGCAAAGCGGGCACGAAAGAATTGACCATCGCGTCGAACAATGCGGGGGTTGACGGCTTTGGTCTTGGCGTGCTGCTGGCCACCAAACAGGTCAAGAAAATGATCTCGTCCTATGTGGGGGAAAATGCCGAATTCATGCGGCAATATCTTTCGGGCGAGCTCGAGTTGGAATTTAACCCCCAAGGCACGCTGGCCGAACGTCTGCGCGCAGGCGGTGCGGGTATACCTGGGTTTTACACCAAAACGGGCGTGGGCACGGTGATTGCCGAAGGTAAACCCGTTATGAATTTTGATGGGCAGGATTATATTCTGGAACGCGGCATTGTGGCCGATTTGTCGATTGTAAAGGCGTGGAAGGCCGACCCTTCGGGCAACCTTGTGTTC
>JAIXVS010000360.1 GCA_027482795.1 Rhodobacter sp. | reverse complement strand
GATTGCGCGGCTGGATATGGAGCGGCGGGGCTATCCGCTGACGGTTTTGCATGAATACCGCATGGACAGCGCGGGCCTGCTAGAGACGCTGGATTGGATTGCGAAATCTGATCTGTCTTCCTTGCGCTCGCGCACGGGCACGTCGGCTGAACGGATGGAACTGGTGCCCATCGCCTGCGAAGTGTTGCGCGCGCTGGTGCAAATTGCAGGGCCCAGCGGCATTGATGTGTCTGCCTATGGCATTCGCGAGGGGCTTTTGTTTGAACAAATGCCGCCCAGTTTGCGCGCGCGTGATCCTTTGCTGGAAGCCGCGCGTATGGCCGAAAAAACCCAAAGCCGCCTGCCAGGGTTTGGCAAAAAACTGTATGAATTTTTGCTGCCCCTGTTTGGCGATGCCAGCAATGACCGCCTGCGATTGATCAAGGCGGCCTGCCTTTTGCATGATACATCGTGGCGCACGCACCCAGATTTTCGCGCCGAAGCCTGCTTTGACGCAGCCACCCGTGCCAACCTTGGCGGGCTGGATCATCCGGGCCGAGTGTTCTTGGGCCTTGCGCTGGTGCATCGCTATAAGAACAGCCGTTCAGGATCGCGGTTGGAACCCCTGTTCCGTTTGCTGTCTGACAGCGAAATTCAAACGGCTGAGGTGCTGGGCAAGGCCATGCGCTTTGGCGCGATGTTTGCGGTGCGCGATCCATCCACCGTCTGCCGCCTAAGTTATGATGCCGCGCAAAAACTGTTGCAGGTGGATTTGAACGACGAAGGGCGCGGTTTGTTGGGCGAGGTGGCGCTGGCGCGGCTGAATTCACTGGCCGCGTCGATGAAGGCCCAAACGCGTTTTGGGGATATGTGACGGCGGGTCGATGCCCCCTTTCGCTGCGGTTGAAAACGGATAAACTTGGCCCATGTCGATCTGGACCCGCATTGCTGAAGCATTAGCTGCCCTTGCCGCGGGCGAGGGGCTTGCGGCTGTGTTCGACCGCCTGCGTGCGGCCCCTGCGCCCGAAAGATCGGTGGGCTTTACCATTGCGATTTTGGCGCTAGCGGCGAAAATGGCCAAGGCCGATGGCACGGTGACGCGCGACGAAGTCAGCGCCTTTCGCGCCATTTTCGCGCTGCCCCCGCAGGAAGAGGCGAATGCCGCCCGCGTTTTTAACCTTGCGCGTCAGGATGTTGCGGGGTTTGACACCTATGCGCGCAAAATTGCGGCCCTGTTTAACACCAGCGGCGATGCGCTGTGCGCGGATGACCGCAATATCCTGATCGATATTTTGGAATCACTCTTTGCCATAGCCATGGCCGACGGGGCCTATCACCCGCGCGAGGATGCATTTCTGGCGCAGGTTGCCGACATCTTTGGTCTGGACGCGCGCAGCTTTTCTTCGGTACGCGCGCGCTATGTCGAAGGGGCAAAGCGCGACCCGTTTGATGTGCTAGGCGCGCCGCCTGATGCCACGCTGGAGGAATTGCGCCGCGCGTGGCGCGTGGCGGTGAAGGAAAGCCATCCTGACGGAATGATCGCGCGCGGCGTGCCGCCCGAGGCCGTGCAACTGGCCGCGCGCCGCCTGATTGCCATTAACGAGGCGTGGCGCGATGTGCAGGCGATGCGGGGCGCGTTATGACGCGATCTTTGCGTCTGGCAACCTATAATGTGGAATGGTTTACCGAGCTGTTTGATGACAATGGCGATTTTCTGAACGATAATTCACAATCTGTTCGCCACGAGGTCACCAAGGCGCAGCAATTCGCTGCCATTGGCGCGGTTTTGGCGGCGCTGGATGCGGACGCCGTGATGATTATCGAAGGCCCAGATCAAAGCGAGACGCGATCTGCCGCGCAGGCGCTGGAAAATTTCGCAGCGCATTTCAAGTTGCGCGCGCGGCGGGCTTTGGTGGGGTTCACATCGACCACGCGGCAGGAAATTGTGCTGATCTATGATCCTAATGTGATGGATGCGCGGCATGATCCGATGGGCGATGCGGACGCGACAAGCGCCGCGCCGCGTTTTGATTATGGGTACCAGTATGATCTGAATGGGGACGGGGTTGATGAAAACATTGGGTTTTCTAAACCGCCGCTCGAAGTATTGGCGCAAATTCGGGGCGGGCCTGACCTGCGGCTTATTGGGGTTCATACCAAATCAAAAGCCCCGCGCGGCACGCGCGATAAGGCCGAGTTTGTGGCGCAATCTATCCAAAACCGCCGTAAACAATTGGCCGAATGCTTCTGGCTGCGCGGGCGGGTAGAGCAGGTTTTGGCGCAAGATATGCCGCTGATCGTGATGGGCGATTTCAATGATGGGCCGGGACTGGATGAATATGAACGCCAGTTCGGGTATTCCAGTATCGAGGTGGTGATGGGCGCGGCAAACCCCGATCAGCCGCAGTTGTTTGATCCGCATGGTGCAAAAACCACCGCGCCGTGGGGCGATACCCCGCCTACAACATCGCGGTTCTTCCTGCCCGAATTGAACGGTTACTTCGAGGCGCTTTTGGATTTCATCATGGTATCGCCCGCCATCGCAGCAGCCGCCCCGACATGGCGCATTTGGCACCCTTTGCATGATGCGGCGATCATCGCAAACCCTGCCTTGGCGGCGGCATTGCTGACAGCGTCAGATCACTTCCCCGTCAGCATCGACATAAACCTGCCACTTGCGCCGCCCGCGCCTTGACCTATCGCGGCGCGGCTGTAACACAAGGTAAAAGGAGCCTGATGTGACCCAAACACCCAGCACAACGCGCCCATTTTCCGCCGTGGAATGGATGATCGCATGGCGCTATTTGCGCGCCAAGCGGGCCGAAGGCGGTGTTTCGGTGATGACGTGGATTTCGTTGATTGGCATCACGCTGGCGGTGTTTGCCTTGATCGCGACAATGGCCGTGCGCGCAGGCTTTCGCGCCGAATTGGTCGATACGATTTTGGGCGCGAATGCGCATGTGTCGGTGTATACTGTGGGCCGCGCGGATGACGCTGGCCGCGTGGTAAAGGGCTTTCAAGATTACATCGCAGTTGCCGATCAGATCAAAGCGATTGAGGGCGTGACCCGCGCCGCGCCCTTGGTGAAGGGGCAAGTGATGGTGACGGCAGGGCAGGGGGCCACGGGGGCGGAAGTTTACGGCATTTCCGCTGCCGATATTGCCACCCTGCCGCGCGTGGCCCATGGGCCAGAGGCAGAGGGCGATCTTGCCTATTTTGATAAAGGCATCGCCGTTGGGTCGGGCATTGCGCGACAAATGGGCGTTTCCGTGGGCGATCGTTTGCGGCTGGTTGCGCCCACGGGGGTGAAAACCGCCATGGGCACATCGCCGCGCGTGAACGCCTATGAGGTGGTTTATATTTTTACCACTGGCGGTTTTGCCATTGATAACAGCCGCATTTATATGCCGCTGGATCAGGCGCAAAGCTATTTCAACCGCGAAGGTTTTGCCGATGAGATCGAGGTGATGGTAGATAATCCCGAAGCGGTGGACGATTTTGGCACCGCATTGCTGGCCGCAGGCGGGCAGGGGGCGCTGCTGTGGACATGGCGCGATAGCGCGGGCAGCTATCTGCGCGCGCTGACGATTGAGGACAATGTGATGTTTGTGATTATGACCATTCTGGTGCTGATCGCCACGCTGAACATCGTCTCGGGCCTGATTATGCTGGTTAAGAACAAGGGCCGCGATATTGGCATTTTGCGCACAATGGGGCTGACCGAAGGGTCGGTGCTGCGCATATTCTTTCTGTGCGGGGCGTTTACGGGGGTGATTGGCACGATTGCGGGGGTGGTGCTGGGCTGCCTGTTTGCGGCCTATATCGACCAGATCATGGCCTTTGTGAACCTGATTTCGGGCGGCGATGTGTGGGATCCATCCATTCGCGGTATATATGCGCTGCCTGCGAAATTGCAGGTGGGGGATGTGGCATCTGCAATGGCGCTGTCGCTGGGGCTGTCGTTTATCGTCACCATTTTCCCTGCGCGCCGCGCCGCGCGGATGAACCCTGTCGAGGCGCTGCGCTATGAGTGAACCCATTCTAGAACTGCGCGGCGTGACAAAGGCGTATAAGCGTGGCACGCCTTCGGAGGTGGTCGTGTTGCAAGGCGTTGATCTTACCCTTGCGCGGGGCGAGGTGGTGGCGCTGGTCGCCCCATCGGGGGCGGGCAAGTCAACCTTGCTGCATATCGCGGGGCTGCTGGATACGCCCGATGCGGGGCAGGTGGTACTGGCGGGGCGCGATATGGGCGGGCTTGGCGACAGCGCCCGCACACTGGCGCGGGGCCGCGATTTGGGATTTATCTATCAATTCCACCATTTGCTGCCCGAATTTTCTGCGCTGGAAAACATCATTATTCCGCAACTTGCAGCGGGGGTTTCGGCGGCGGTGGCCAAGGCCCGCGCGATGGATTTACTGACCCGCGTTGGCGTGGCCGCGCGCGCAGACCACCGCCCTGCGGCCCTGTCGGGTGGCGAGCAGCAGCGCGTTGCCTTTTGCCGCGCGCTGGCCAATGGCCCGCGTCTTTTGCTCGCGGACGAGCCGACGGGCAACCTAGACCCTGCGACATCTGACCAAGTTTTTGCTGCCCTGATGGATTTGGTACGCGCGACTGGGCTGTCAGCGCTGATTGCCACGCATAACCTTGCGCTGGCGGCTAAGATGGATCGCACAGTGCATTTGAACGCGGGGCGGTTGGTTTAAGCGGGGTCTTTGGGCGGGTCTTTTGGCGGGTCCTTTGGGCGGGGCAGGGTGATTACCTCGCGCACCTCGGCATAGTCCATATACCCCAGACGGGCCATTTGGCCAAACAGCGCAGGCGAAAACCGCCCGCGTGCGTCAAGGGCGGTTGGCGCAATATGCACGCCCACGACAGTGCCGATGACCAGAAAATCATCGCCGCCCTCCAGCGTGATGATCTGCGTCATTCGGCATTCCAACGTGGCGGGGCTATCGGCCACGCGGGGGCAATCGATCATTTCACATTCGGCTTTGGCAATGCCTGTGCGGGCAAATTCATCGACCCCGCGCGCAAATCTGGCCGAGGTCTCGCTCATCTGTTCCAACTGGCTGCGCGCGACGATATTTACCGCGAAGACGCCCGCTTCTTGCACATTGGCAATGCTGTCTTTCAGACTGCCCGCAAAAATCACCTGCGGTGGATCATAGGCCACGGCGTTGAAAAACGAATAAGGGGCCAAGTTATCGCCTGCACTGGCGCGGGTGGAAATCCAGCCAATCGGGCGCGGGGCGACGATGGCGCTAAAGGGGTTATGCGGCAGGGTGTGGCCATCTTTGGGCTGGTAAAACATTGCAAACTTTCAGGTCATGGCACCATAGGGGTTTGATCCAGATTGGGGGCCATGCTAGGCGCATTTGCAAGTGATTCCATCGTTGTTAGGCAGGGCTGCCCTTGTATAGACTTTCCGAGGAAACCGAGGCCGACTGGTGGGAAGTCGAGGCGCTGTATGATCTGTGCTTTGCCCCTTCGCGCACGGCCCTTTCCTCGTACCGCTTGCGCGATGGGGTGCCAACAGTGGCGGGTTTATGCCTTATTTTGCGCGATACTGATGGCACTTTGGCCGCTGCCATCCGCTATTGGCCTGCCGAGATTTTGGCAAAAAACGGCTCGGAAGATGTGCTGCTGCTGGGCCCAATTGCCGTGCATCCCACGCGGCAAGGCGAAGGGTTGGGCGGGCTTTTGATTAATGAAAGTTTAGCCCAAGCGCGCCGCCTTGGCTGGGAACGGGTGCTGCTGGTGGGCGATGCGCCCTATTACAGCCGCTTTGGTTTTACCAAATTGACAGGGGTTGATATGCCCCCGCCCACCAACCCAGAGCGTATCTTGGGTCTTGCCCTGAAATCAGGGGCTTGGGATGGGATTGCGGGCCGCGTGGTTAAGGCCAGCGGCACAGATAACGGCGAAATACAACCCTAGGGTAAGCGAAACATAGCCCAAGGATGCATTAACCTTTCCTTTTGCTTGCAGCGCAAAGCAATGAATGTTTTCATAGCGCCGACTTGGCAAAGCGTGCTCTTTTTTCCAAGTGCGGAGCGAGCAATGGATAAAATAGATTCAACCATTGGCAAATGCATTCGGCATTACCGCTGGTTGCAGGGCATATCGCAGACCGATCTTGCCAATGCTGTGGGGATTTCGCTGGCGCAATTGCGCAGTCACGAGGCAGGCAAAAGCCGCGTCACCGCCGCGCGGCTTATGGCGATTGCCAGCCATTTGGGTGTGGATGTTGCGGCATTTTTCCAGCGCAATCCCGATGGGCCAAGTGCCATGGCCACCACAAGCCCCGTCAAGGCGCGGGCCACGGCGG
>JAIXVS010000252.1 GCA_027482795.1 Rhodobacter sp. | reverse complement strand
GACCAAGGCGGCGAGTGTGATTTGCAAGATCAGGCGATGGCCTTTGGGGTTGATTTTTCGCGCTACCGCGAGCCTAAACGCGCCAGCGACAACTTGGATCTTGGCCCGCTGGTTGAAACCAAAATGACGCGCTGCATTTCCTGCACCCGCTGTGTGCGGTTCACCACGGAAGTCGCGGGCATCACGCAAATGGGCCAAACGGGGCGCGGCGAGGATAGCGAGATTACCTCATATCTGAACATGACTTTAGACAGCAATTTGCAGGGCAATATCATTGATCTGTGCCCTGTGGGCGCGCTGACCAGTAAACCTTATGCCTTTACCGCCCGCCCGTGGGAGCTGTCCAAAACCGAAACCATCGATGTGATGGATGCCATGGGCAGCAATATTCGCGTCGATACCAAGGGGCGCGAAGTGATGCGGATTTTGCCGCGCAACCATGATGGCGTGAATGAGGAATGGATTTCGGACAAAACCCGTTTTGTCTGGGATGGTCTGCGCCGCCAGCGGCTGGACACGCCTTATATCCGCGAAAAGGGCAAGCTGCGCAAAGCCACGTGGCCCGAGGCGCTGGCGGCAGCGGCGGCAGCGATGCAGGGTAAGAAACTGGCAGGTCTGGTGGGCGATTTGGCAAATGTCGAAAGCGCGTTCAGCCTGAAAACCCTGATCGAAGGGTTGGGTGGCACGGTGGAATGCCGCACAGATGGCGCGCGCCTGCCTGCGGGCAACCGCGCGGGTTATGTTGGCACGGCGAAAATCGAAGATATCGACAGCGCCGTTGCGATTTTGATCATCGGCGCAAATCCACGGCTAGAGTCGCCCGTTTTGAACGCGCGCATCCGCAAGGCGTGGCTGCGTGGGGCGTCGGTTGGGCTTGTGGGCCAAGCGGCTGATTTGACCTATGACGTAAACCATATCGGCACCGACCGCGCCGCGCTGGAAGGTCTGCTTGCGCAGGACTTTAGCGCTGTGCAGGGCAAAACCTCGCTGGTCATCCTTGGTATGGGCGCAATTAACGAGGCGGACGGCGAGGCTGTTTTGGCCCATGCCATGCAGCTTGCTGCCAATTCCAACTCGAAATTGATGATCCTGCACACCGCAGCGGGCCGTGTGGGCGCGATGGATGTGGGCGCTGTTTCGCCAAACGGTTTGACCGATATTGAAGGGGCTGAGGTGATCTTTAACCTGGGCGCCGATGAGGTTGACATTAAGGCAGGCCCGTTTGTGATTTACCAAGGCAGCCATGGCGATCGCGGCGCATCGCGCGCCGATATTATCCTGCCATCGGCCGCCTATACCGAAGAAAACGCTGTTTTCGTCAACCTAGAAGGCCGCCCGCAATTGGCCCTTCGTGCAGGCTTTGCGCCGGGCGAGGCCAAGGAAAACTGGGCCGTTCTGCGCGCCTTGTCGGCAGAACTGGGCGCAAAACTGCCTTGGGACAGCCTTGCCGGGCTGCGCAGCGCCATCATCGCCGCGCATCCGCATTTGGGCGCCATTGACGAGGTGGCCGAGAACACAGGCAAGGCGCTAGCGGTTAAGAAAATGGGCAAGGCCACGTTCAAAAACGCCTTCACCCAATTCTACCAAACCAACCCCATCGCGCGGGCCAGCGTTGTGATGGGCGAATTGGCTGCGATGGAAGCGGCGCGCGCAGGCGGAAAACTGGCGGCGGAATGATGGTCAAACGGGCGCAGATTTTGGGTGTTGCAGGGGCGGCAGTCATGCTTGCAGCCTGCACGCCCGCGCCCGTGGCAACCACAGCCGCTGCGCCTGAATATCTGGGCATTCAAACCGCGCTTCTGGATGGTGATTTGGTGCAGTTCACTGTGGCCATGCGCGGCGGTAATGGCGCGGGTGATGTGGCCGATTATGCGGCTTGCGCGGCGGCGCAATATGCGCTGATCCGCGGGGCAGGATTTGCGCGCCAAGTGCGCACGAACATTGATTTTCAGGGTGGTATTTGGCGCGGGGATGCGGTTTACACCATCTCGGCGGCGCTGCCCGAGGGTCGCAAAACCTTGGACGCCGAAGTGGCGGTGCAAGGGTGCGGCGCGCGCGGCATACCTACGGTATAAGACAAAGGCAGGGACAAGATGAATCAGTTTCTTAGCACCAACCTTGGCATCGCGCTGCTTGTGGCGGGGCAATGTCTTTTGGTCATTGTCTGCCTGCTGATCGCGCTGGCGTTTTTGATGTATGCCGACCGTAAAATCTGGGCCGCCGTGCAAATGCGGCGCGGGCCAAACGTGGTGGGCCCCTTTGGCCTGCTGCAATCTTTTGCCGATTTTCTGAAATACATCGTCAAGGAAATTGTCGTGCCCGCAGGGGCAGATCGCACGGTGTATTTTCTGGCCCCGCTGCTGGCGTTTATCCTGCCTGTCATTGCATGGGTTGTGATCCCATGGGATGAAGGCTGGGTGATTTCAGATATGAACGTCGCCATTCTCTTTGTCTTCGCCGTCTCCTCACTGGAAGTGTACGGCATCATCATGGGCGGGTGGGCGTCAAACTCGAAATACCCATTCCTTGGCTCGCTTCGCTCTGCCGCGCAGATGATTTCCT
>JAIXVS010000381.1 GCA_027482795.1 Rhodobacter sp. | reverse complement strand
GGGCGCGATCAACATGATCACCACCTTCCTCAACATGCGCGCACCGGGCATGACCATGCACAAGGTTCCGCTGTTTGCCTGGTCGATCTTTGTCACAGCGTGGCTGATCTTGCTGGCCCTGCCCGTTCTGGCTGGCGCAATCACCATGCTGCTGACAGACCGCAACTTTGGCACCACCTTCTTCAACCCCGCAGGTGGCGGCGATCCGATTTTGTATCAACACATTCTGTGGTTCTTTGGCCACCCAGAGGTGTATATCATCGTGATCCCCGCATTTGGTATCATCAGCCAAGTGATTTCGACCTTCTCGCGCAAGCCGATCTTTGGCTATCTGCCTATGGTTTACGCGATGGTCGCTATCGGCGTGCTGGGCTTTGTTGTTTGGGCGCACCACATGTACACCGTGGGCATGTCCGTAACCCAGCAAAGCTATTTCATGCTGGCCACGATGGTGATTGCGGTTCCAACGGGTATCAAAATCTTCTCGTGGATTGCCACCATGTGGGGCGGTTCGCTGACGTTCGAGACGCCAATGCTGTTTTCCATTGGCTTTATCTTCCTGTTCACAGTGGGCGGGGTGACGGGCATCGTCCTATCCCAAGCACCTGTGGACCGCGCCTATCATGACACCTACTATGTGATTGCGCATTTCCACTATGTGATGAGCCTTGGCGCGGTGTTCGGCATCTTTGCTGGGATCTATTTCTACATCGGCAAAATGTCGGGTCGCCAATACCCTGAATGGGCGGGCAAGCTGCACTTCTGGGCGATGTTCATCGGTGCGAACATCACCTTCTTCCCGCAGCATTTCTTGGGCCGCCAAGGTATGCCGCGCCGCTATATCGACTATCCAGAAGCGTATGCTTATTGGAACTATATTTCGTCGTGGGGTGCTTTCCTGTCCTTTGCATCGTTCTTGTTCTTTATCGGCATCGTGTTCTACACGCTGTTTGCGGGCAAGCGCGTGACCCAGAACAACTATTGGAACGAACACGCCGATACGCTGGAATGGACACTGCCATGCCCGCCGCCCGAACATACGTTCGAGACGCTGCCAAAGCAGTCCGATTGGGACAAAGGCCACGCGCACTGATCGCGCAGACCGCTCGAACAAAGGCCCCAGAGACATCTGGGGCCTTTTGCTTTGCGCGGTTGGGTCACGGGTCTGGCACATAAAACGGCCAGTTTGCCGCACATGAAACCCTTTCCAAACAAGCGTCTTTGACCTAGCTTTTACCCATGCCTTATGAATGGACAAACGCCCGCGAGGGCACAAGCGAGCTTCACCTATGGCCCTATCGGTCGCTGCCACGGCGCGGGATGGTGTGGTTTTTGGGCCTAACCGCCGCGATGCTGGGCCTGCCCGCATTGGTGCTGATCGGCTCGCCCGTTTTATGGGGGCTGCTGCCGTTTCTGCTGGGCGCGATCTGGGCGATTTGGGCGGCGTTGAACCGCAGTTTCCGCGATGGCGAGATTGTCGAAGTGCTGCGCCTAACTGACGATACCGCGCATCTAACCCGCCACGGGCCACGTGGGCGGCGGGCCGAATGGCAGGCCAACCCCCATTGGGTGCAGGTCATCTTGCACCCCTCTGGCGGGCCAGTGCCGCAATACCTAACCCTGCGCGGCGCAGGGCGCGAGGTGGAACTGGGCGCATTCTTAACGATCGCCGAACGTGTCACCCTAGAGCGCGAATTGCGCCGCGCCTTGAAAGGCAATCAATAAAGCTGCCAGTGTTCATCCGATGGCAATGCGCCAATGGCGATCCAATCCACCCGCATCCGTGCAATGCGCGTATCACCCCATGTGCGAAATACTACGTCAAAGCCCTTGGCCGTGATCTTTTCGGCGCTGATATCCGCGCGGATGTTATGCTTGTGGTCCATATCCCAAAGCCCAATCGACACATGCACAATCGGCGCGCTTGCAAAGGCTTCGGGGAACTTGATGGTGCTGCGCGTTTCGCGGTCACCCTGCCCTGCCCACATCGGTCCGTCATCAATGTAATCAGAAAACAGCATTCGGCTGCCCTGAGTGATGCCAATAGTATCGCCGTTAATGCGCTTCATACCGTCTCACTCGCCTATAAATTGAAATTTTTCGTTACCCACCAAACTTGGCAGAATTTTGGCAAATTGTACGGTTTAAAATAAAAAACCCCGCCAAAGCGGGGCTTTTTCAAGGTTTTTGTCACAAGCTTAGAACCCAGCGGCAGCTTTAACGGCCATAATATCTGCAACGGCCTTATCTGCCACGTCTTTGCTGGATGAAACCGCCGCCGCTTCGCAGGCGTCCGCCACCAGCGCGTCCATGATCGCAGGGGTCAAATCTTCCACCGCAATGGCGCGTTCTGCCAGCACTGACACTGATTTTGCCGAAATCTCGGCAAAACCACCCGTGACGACATAGCTTTTCACCCCATCCGCGCCTGTGGCCCGCAAAATGCCAGGGCGCAGGCCCGTGATGGTGGGGGCGTGCCCCTCCATCGCGGTCATATCGCCATCTGCTGCGGGAATGCCCACATCGCTGGCTGCAAAACTGGCAAGCCGCCGTTCGGGGGATACCAGTTCAAACTGCACGTTGCCTGCCATATCGCCCCCTTAGGCCGCTGCTGCGGCAAGTTTCGCGGCCTTGGCCTTTACGTCGTCAATACCGCCCACCATGTAGAAGGCTGCTTCGGGCAGGTGGTCATATTCACCCGCCACAACCGCCTTGAACGAGGCAATCGTAACCTCCAGCGGAACCTGAACCCCGTCCGAACCCGTGAACACCTTTGCCACGTCGAAAGGCTGGGACAGGAAGCGCTGGATTTTACGCGCGCGCGCCACGGTCAGTTTGTCTTCTTCCGACAATTCGTCCATGCCCAAGATCGCGATGATGTCTTGCAGCGATTTATAGCGTTGCAACACGTTCTGAACGCTGCGCGCCACGTCATAGTGATCTTGGCCCACAACCGATGGGTCCATCAGGCGCGACGAGCTGTCCAGCGGGTCAACGGCGGGGTAAATCCCCAATTCCGAAATCGCGCGCGACAGCACGGTGGTTGCGTCAAGGTGCGCAAACGACGTCGCTGGCGCAGGGTCGGTCAAGTCATCGGCAGGCACATAAATGGCCTGCACGGATGTGATCGAGCCAGCCTTGGTTGAAGTGATACGCTCTTGCAGCGCGCCCATGTCGGTGGCCAGCGTTGGCTGATAGCCCACGGCAGATGGGATACGGCCCAGCAAAGCCGACACTTCCGAACCTGCCTGCGTAAAGCGGAAGATGTTGTCCACAAAGAACAAAACGTCCGTACCCGACTGGTCGCGGAACTGTTCTGCCAGCGTCAGACCCGTCAACGCCACACGTGCGCGTGCACCTGGGGGCTCGTTCATTTGGCCGTACACAAGCGCCACTTTCGATTTGGACATATCTTCCAAATTGATAACGCCCGAGTCGATCATTTCGTGATACAAATCGTTGCCTTCGCGGGTACGTTCGCCCACGCCTGCAAACACCGAAAAGCCCGAGTGCACTTTGGCGATGTTGTTGATCAATTCCATGATCAAAACGGTCTTGCCCACGCCAGCGCCGCCGAACAGGCCAATCTTGCCGCCCTTAGCGTATGGTGCCAGCAGGTCGATCACCTTGATGCCCGTGACCAAAACCTTGGATTCGGTTGCCTGCTCGCTGAACGATGGGGCGGGCTGGTGGATCGCGCGGTGTTCCGATGCGTTCACGGGGCCTTTTTCGTCAATCGGCTCGCCGATCACGTTCAGAATGCGGCCAAGGGTGGCGTCACCCACGGGCACCGAAATAGGTGCGCCCGTATCGGACACGGGTGCGCCGCGCACCAAACCTTCTGTTGCGTCCATCGCGATGGTGCGCACGGTGTTTTCGCCAAGGTGCTGGGCCACTTCCAGAACCAGTGCCTTGCCGTTGTTGTCGGTGATCAGTGCGTTCAAAATCGCGGGAAGCGCGCCTTCGAACTGCACGTCAACCACGGCGCCGATCACCTGAGTGACCTTACCTGCCGCAGCCGCTGCTTTGGGTGCTATTGCCATGTGTCTTTCTCCAGTTCGTCAGAGCGCTTCCGCGCCCGAAATGATTTCAATCAGCTCTTTGGTGATCGCAGCTTGGCGCGAGCGGTTGTAGATGGTCGTGTATTTGGTGATCATCTCGCC
>JAIXVS010000018.1 GCA_027482795.1 Rhodobacter sp. | reverse complement strand
GAAATCGCTGAAAGTGGGCGATCATGTGATCCCGCTTTATACCCCTGAATGCCGCGAATGCCCGTCTTGCCTGTCGCGCAAAACCAACCTGTGCACGGCTATCCGTGCAACCCAAGGCCAAGGCTTGATGCCCGATGGCACAACGCGGTTTTCGATGCTGGATGGCACCCCAATCTATCACTACATGGGCTGCTCGACCTTTGCGAACCACACAGTGGTGCCCGAAATCGCGCTGGCCAAAGTGCGCGATGACGCGCCGTTTGACAAAATCTGCTACATCGGCTGCGGGGTTACCACGGGCATTGGCGCTGTGCTGAACACGGCTAAGGTGGAACATGACGCAACGGCGGTAGTCTTCGGCCTTGGCGGCATTGGCCTGAACGTGATCCAAGGCCTGAAAATGGCAGGCGCGCGGATGATTATTGGCGTGGATTTGAACAACGACAAAAAGGAATGGGGCGAAAAGTTCGGTATGACCCATTTCATCAACCCCAAAGAAATCGAAGGCTCGGTCGTGCAGGCCATTGTCGACCTTACCAAAACCCCCATCGATAAAATCGGCGGCGCGGATTATTCGTTCGACTGCACGGGCAATGTAAAAGTCATGCGCGACGCGCTGGAATGCACCCATCGCGGCTGGGGCCAATCCATCATCATCGGCGTCGCCCCCGCAGGCGCGGTCATTGAGACCCGCCCCTTCCAACTGGTCACAGGGCGCGTCTGGAAAGGCACAGCCTTCGGCGGCGCACGCGGCCGCACCGATGTGCCAACGATTGTCGATTGGTATATGGACGGGCGGATCGAGATTGACAGCCTGATCACGCATATCCTGCCGCTGGAGGATATCAACAAGGGGTTTGACCTGATGCACGAAGGCAAGAGCATTCGGGCGGTGGTGGTGTATTAAGGGGGGAACACCCTATGATTTTGAAGCGTAAGGTGCGTGCTTGCACGCACCACCTTCGTAATGCCCATGATGGTGCGTGAAATCATGCACCATACCCCCTCCCAACCCCAAACGCCGCGCGGACGTGTCTCCCTTGGGCTTGGGCGGCGCACGCCTCTGGCCAATTTGAACACCATCTCGCGCGGGTTATGGGGTGCATTAGTCGCATATATCCCGACTAATTAACTAAGGAATACCAATGCGCGCGCCCTGCGTCAATATATTCCGACAAAATTTGTCAGCCTTTCGCGCCCACCCACAAACAAAAAGGGCGGGGAAATCCCCGCCCTGTCTAACCCTATGTTCCCAAACCCTATTCCAACTGGGCTGCCACATCCTCGGGGATGTCGAAGTTGTGCGTCACGTCCTGCACATCGTCATCTTCTTCCAGCATGTCGATCAGCCGCACCAGCTTTTGCGCCGTGTCCAAATCCACCTCAGTGCGCGTCTGCGGTTTCCAGATCAGTTTGGATTCGCTCGATTCGCCTAGCGATTTTTCCTTCTCTTCCGACACTGCGTTCCAACTCTCAACGGCGCAGTAAATCCAGTGGCCATCTTCATCCGATTCCACATCATCCGCGCCCGCCTCTAGGGCTGCCATCATCACATCGTCGCTGCTCCCAGCCGACGCTGGATAGGTAATCTCGCCCACGCGGTCAAACCCGTGGCTCACAGACCCCGTCTGCCCCATATTCCCGCCGCCTTTGGAGAAATAGCTGCGCACGTTGCTGGCGGTGCGGTTCAGGTTATCGGTCATCGCCTCAACAATAATCGCAATGCCGCCCGCGCCGTACCCCTCGTAACGGATTTCGGTATAATCCGCTGCATCCCCCGCCACCGATTTCTTAATCGCGCGGTCGATCACATCTTTGGGCATCGACACCGATTTCGCGGCCTTTACGGCAAGGCGCAAACGCGGGTTCTTATCAGGGTCACGGTCGCCCATTTTCGCGGCAACGGTGATTTCCTTTGCCAATTTCGAAAACATCTTGGAACGCAGCTTATCCTGCTTGCCCTTGCGGTGCTGGATATTCGCCCATTTGGAATGGCCTGCCATGACCTGAAACCCCTGTTGAAACCAATCTCTTTGGTGATGAAATTCCCTACACCAGCGCCTAGGGGGGCCGCAACCCCCGCGCCCGCGCCTACATCGGCCAGATGATCGGGATCAGCGCCGAACAGGTCAGCCAGATCAGGATGTTCAGCGGCAGGCCCACGCGCAGATAATCGGAAAACCGATACCCACCTGGCCCATAGACCATCATATTGGTCTGATATCCCACAGGTGTGGCAAAGGCCAAGGTCGCCGAAAACATCACCGCCACCACAAACGGGCGCGGATCAAGTCCCAGTGTCTGCGCCAGTTCAATGGCAATGGGGGTATAGATCACGGCCACCGCGTTGTTCGATAAAAACTCGGTCAGGATAAGACCCAAAAGGTAAACGGACAGTATCAGGAAAAACGGCGACATCCCTGCCATATAGGGGGCCACGGCATCCACAATCAGGTTCACCGCACCCGAATGTTCCAGCCCCGCGCCCACGGCCAGCATAGCGAAAATCATCGCAAGCAAACGGCCATCGATAAAGGAAAACGCCTCGTCAGAATCGATGCAGCGCAGCACGAAAATTGCCGCCACCGCCACCAAACCCAGCGCCATAATCGGGGCCACTTCCAGCCCTGACAAAATGACAACCCCTGCCATGGCGGCAATCGCAATCGGGGCTTTGGCGCGCCGATAGGCCTTTTGCGTGGGGTGGGAAATATCGACCAACTCCATATCGGTGGCAAAGCGCTGGATATCCTCAACCGTGCCTTCCAGCAGCAGAGTATCGCCTATTTGCACCTCGAGCTCGTCCAAAGAGGTGATGTTTTGATTGCGCCGATGCGCGGCCAGCACATACACCCCATAACGGCGGCGAATACGCATTTCGCCCAAGGTACGGCCAATCATGCGGCAGCCGCTGGAAATCAGCACCTCGACCGTTTCGGTTTGCACCGATGACAACTTGTCAAGGCTGCGCAGGTTTTTGTTTTCCTGAAGGCCTAGAATCTCGCTCATATCACTGCGCAACACAACTCGGTCGCCCATTTCCAAAACCACGGGGGCAAGATTTCGGCGCAAACTGGCATCGCCGCGAAGCACGTCAATCACCCGAATGCCAGACCGTTTAAACTGCGGCACATCCAAAACACGCTGGCCGATCAGCGGCGATCCTTCGGGCAGGGCCACTTCGGTGAAGTATTTCATCTTTTTGCGCTCGCCCAAAAGCGCACTCATTGATTGGCGGTCGGGTAGCAGGCGTTTGGCAAACAGGCCCAAATAAATCCCGCCAACAATCGTCACCGCCAGCCCAAGCGGCCATATTTCAAACAGCGAAAATCCCTCTAGCCCCGCTTTGCGCGCCACCCCGTCGACCAAGATATTGGTTGATGTGCCAATCAAGGTCATCATCCCACCCAGCACAGTCATATAGCTCAGAGGTATCAGAAATTTCGACGGCGACGCGCCCAGCTTTTTGGCAATTTGAATAACCACGGGGATCATCACGGCGACCAGCGGCGTGTTGTTCATAAAGGCCGAGGCGCAGGCAATAAAGATAAACAGCACGGCAACGGTGGTTCTAGGGCTGTCAGCCACACGGCTTTCAGCGGCGGAAATCACCATTTCCACCGCACCCGTGCGCACCAGCCCCCCCATCATCAAAAACAATAGCGCAATCGTCCACGGGGCGGAATTGGACAGGGTATCCACCGCCTCACCCACGGGAAGGATACCCGTAACCAGCATCACCGCCGCCCCTGCAATGGCGGTCACTTCCACGGGGAAAGTCTCGCGGATGAACAGCGTGAACATCACGGCCAGAATGATCAGGGCCGCAATGGGTTGCAGGTCTGGCGCAATGGCTATTCCGAACATGGGCTTACCCTTTTATTCCGTTCTGGCAGCTTTGGGCTGCACCAAAGCGATCCCGCCCAGTAAAATAACCACGGCCAGTATGACAAGGGGGGAAAACCGTTCGCCCAAAATCAACGCCGCCCAGATCATGCCCGAAGCGGTCACGATATAGCCCGTCTGCGTGGCAAACACCGCCCCAGCCCGCGCCGCCAGCCACACAAAAGCAGCATACAGCACAGCATGAAGGGCCGAGCTGCCAATCAGCGCCAGTTCTGGCGCGCCCAGCTGGGAAATCAAAAACCCCTGCCCCATGGCCCACATCACTGGGGCGATGATAATCGCCCCCACCAAGGATGCCCCAAACATCGCCTGCACCGCATCCATCCCCGCAGTGCCGACCTTTGCAACATAGCTGCCTTCCAACGCATAAAACAGCGGGCCAATTAGGGCCAAAGGCAAAAACGCCGCCATGGCAGGGTCTGGCAAGCTGGCATCAGGCAAGGCAATGATCAAAACCCCCGTCAGCCCCAAAGCCAGCCCAAACAGCCGCCGCCAAGAAAAATGCTCAGCCCCCAGCAGCAGACCAATCGGAAAGGCCATCATCGGGACGGTTGAAATGATGATTGACATGATCCCCGCAGGCAGCCGCGCGACCGAGATGTAAAAGGTCAGCCCTGGCACGATGGTACCCAGCACCGCAACCACCACATAAAACTGCACCGCGCGCGGGGTTACCACAAGGCCCTTGCCCCGCACCACTGTCATGGCCCCCAAGACAACGGTGCAGACAACCAATTGCCAAAACACCATGCCCAGCGGAGGATAGCCTGTTGAGGCCGCAATTTTTCCCAACGCCTGCGTCGAGCCCCAGCCAATGCCAATGGTCAGCAGCACACCAACCATGCCCCAGCGCCCCAATTTATGGCCCTGCCTGTTGCAGCCGCCCACCTTGGCGGATCATCGACACTTTGCGCGCCAGCCCCGTTTTATCGTCGGTTTCCACATATACCCCCGAAAGCGTGGCAGGCCCGCCCGCAGGTTCAAACCGCGCCGAGGCCATGCCCGTGATGAAACGGCGCAGCGGTTCCAGCTTTTCCATGCCAATCACACTGTCATAATCCCCGCACATGCCTGCATCGGTCTGGTACGCCGTGCCCTTGGGCAAAATCATCGCGTCCCCCGTCGGCACATGCGTATGCGTGCCCACAACAAGGCTGGCCTGCCCATCGCACCAATGGCCCATCGCCATTTTTTCCGATGTCGCCTCGGCGTGAATCTCCACCACAGCCGCCTGCACAGCCGCGCCCAAACGGTGGGTTTTCAGCACTGTTTCAATCGCTGAAAACGGGTCGTCAAACGGGCGTTTCATGAACACTTGGCCAAGGATTTGCGCCACCAAAACACGGCGGCCTTGGGTTGCCTCGAATATCTTTACCCCGCGCCCAGGCGCCACTTTCGAGAAATTGATCGGCCGCAAAATACGCGGGTCAGCCTCAATCGCCTGCAACATGTCCTTTTGGTCAAAGGCATGATCGCCCAGCGTCACACAATCTGCCCCCGCCGCGAACAGCGCCTTGGCATGATCGCCCGTCAGCCCCGCCCCATTGGACGCATTCTCGCCATTCACGATCACGAAATCTAGGCCCCAATTGGCGCGCAAACTGGGCAGCATTTCCGCCACCCCATCGCGCCCCGACCGCCCCATCACATCGCCTAAGAATAATATCCGCATGGGCTAGTGGTATGCCAGCGGGCAAGGGCGGGCAAGGGGAAAGCGGGGGGATGCCTAAGCCACCGCCTGCGCAACCATATCGGGGTGCTGCCCAATCACCCGCACATAGGCCACCGCGAAATCTGGGGCAGTGGCGCGGGCCTGTTCCCAATCGCGCAGGGTGCCGACTGGGACGCGAAAGCGCGCGGCAAATTCGTTTTGCGACAGGCCCAGACCCGTACGCGTTTTGCGGATCAGCCGCGCGCGCTGCGCCCGATCCAGCGCCTCGGGCAAGGCGTTGAAATCTTGGTCATCCGTTGGATCAGATGTCAGCGTCATAGGCTTTCCTTTCCCCTGCATTGCTGCGGCGCACAGACATAAACCGCGCCGCATCCCCGCGCCAAACGAACACAGCGGTGAACAATTTACCGCCCACTATGCCCACCACCTTGAACCGCTCTTCCCCGTCCACCTCTCGAATTGAGGGGATGATCAAATGATCATCATCGGCAAAAATCTGGTCGCCAAACTCCAGCGGCAAACCGTGCTTGGCGCGGTTCATCGCATCTTTGGCGGGGTCAAAACGGTCAGCCATACAGCACTGGTACGGGAATTCCGTATAAATTGCAAGCGAAATTACGGGTTGCCCGTAGTGTGCATGATTTTGCGCACCGTTTTGCGCGGTCGGTGAGGAGTTAACTTTGATCCGTGCAAGCTGCACCTATTTCGCGCCGCCTGCTGGCACAAACGCCCCCTTTCCCCCATCCCTCCCCTGCCCTATCCTTCCCCCATGACCCTTCCCCCCACCCTAACCCACTGGTTCACTGCCCAAGGCTGGGCGCTGCATCCGCATCAGTCGGACATGCTGGCGCGGGCAGATGCGCCTGCCACGCTGCTGATCGCCCACACGGGCGGGGGCAAGACGATGGCGGGTTTTTTGCCCAGTCTTGCAGAACTGGCCCACGGCTATGACGGGCTGCACACCCTGTATATCTCGCCACTCAAAGCCCTGTCTGCCGACATCGCCCGCAACCTGCGCAGCCCCGTCGCTGGCGCGGGCCTGCCCATCACGATTGAAGATCGCACAGGCGACACCCCATCCAACATCCGTGCCCGCCAGCGCGTCGCCCCGCCGCATATTCTGCTGACCACGCCCGAAAGCCTTGCCTTGATGCTGTCTTACCCCGATTCGCCGCGCATCTTTGCCAACCTTCAGCGCGTGGTGGTGGACGAGTTGCACGCGCTGGCCGAAACCAAGCGCGGCGATCAGCTGATGTTGCTGCTGGCGCGGCTGCAATCGCTTGCCCCGCAGATGCGCCGCGTTGGTCTATCCGCCACCACGCATGATCCCGCCGCCTTGGCGCAATACCTGCACCCAAACGCCGCCCTTATCATCGCCCCCGCAGGCCCAGCGCCTGATATCGCCCTGCTGGCCACCCATGCCCCGCCCCCTTGGGCAGGCGGCGGCGGGCATTACGCCATTCCCGATATTTTGGAACAGGTCGCCGCCCATCAAACCACGCTGATCTTTCACAACACCCGCGCGCAAGCCGAGATTTTCTTTCACAAACTGTGGCTTGCCAATACCGATAACCTGCCCATCGGCATCCACCACGGCAGCCTTGCGCTGGACGCGCGCAAACGGGTCGAGGCAGCTATGGCCGAGGGGGCTTTGCGCGCTGTGGTCTGCACCGCCAGCCTTGATCTGGGGCTTGATTGGGGCGCGGTGGATTTGGTGATACAGGTGGGCGCGCCGCGCAGCGTCAAGCGGCTTGTCCAGCGCATTGGCCGCGCCAACCACCGCTACAACGCCCCGTCCAAAGCGCGCCTTGTGCCCGCCAACCGCTTTGAAATCATCGAATGCGTGGCCGCCCTTCAGGCCGCGAGCGAGGGCGATTTAGACGGCGCCGCGCAGCCCGAAGGCGCGCTTGACGTTCTGTGCCAGCATATCCTGATCTGCGCCTGCGCCGCCCCCTTTGATGCAGACGCGCTTTATGCCGAGGTGCGCAGCGCAGGCCCTTATGCGCAGCTATCCCGCACGGCGTTTGACCAAGCCTTAGATTTCGTCGCCACGGGCGGCTATGCCCTGCGCGCCTATGACCAATGGCAACGCCTGATGCTGCGCGCAAATGGAAACGGGGGCAGGCTGTGGGGCCTGCGCGATCCGCGCAGCGCTGCGTTAATCCGCCAAAACCTTGGCACCATCACCGACACGCCGCGCATCCCCGTGCGCCTAAAGGGCGGGGCGGGGCTGGGCGAGGTGGAAGAGGCTTTTGCCGCCAGCCTTCGCGCGGGCGATACATTCCTGATCGGCGGGCAGATCGTGCGGTTTCAATCGCTTGATGAACGCGCCGTCACTGTGGCGCGCAGCGCGGCACAAACGCCGCGCGTGCCCGTGTACAACGGCGGCAAATTTTCATCCAGCCTGCAACTGGCGCGCCGCATCGCTGCCCTTATCGCCAACCCCGCCCCCCTGCCGCCCGATGCCCGCGACTGGGTGCTGCACCAATCCGAAATCTCGCATCTGCCAGATATGCAGCGGCTTTTGATCGAGTGTTTCCCGCATGAGGGGCAGGTCTTTCACGCGATTTACGGCTTTGCGGGGCAAAATGCGCAGGCCACGCTGGGCCTGTTGCTGACCAAAGTGATGGAGGAGGCGGGCCTTGCCCCGCTTGGCTATCTGGCCACCGATCACGCCACGCTGATCTGGGGCCTGCGCACCATATCCGATCCTGCCGCCCTGCTAAACGCCGCGCGCCTGCGCGCAGGGCTAGAGGACTGGCTGGCAGGCACGGCGGTGATGAAGCGCGCCTTTCGCAATATCGCCACCATCACGGGCCTAACCCCGCGCAACATTCAAGGCCTGCGCAAATCGGGCCGCGCGGTGACCTTTTCCACCGATATTCTATACGACACTCTGCGCAAATATGATGCGGGGCATCTTTTGCTGGCCATCACGCGGATTGAGGCTGAACGCGGTTTGGTCGATTTTTCGCGCATTGACGAGCTACTCGCGCGGGTGGATGGGCGCTTTGATTTGGTGCATCTTGATCGCCCCAGCCCCTTTGCCGCGCCCCTGTTGCTGGAACGGGGCCGCGTGCCGATTATAGGCGAGGGCCGCGCCGAATTGGCCGAGGCCGAGGCGCGCGCATTGATGCGCGCAGCGGGTCTGGATTAGGGGACGAAGGTATGGATTTCACCCTAAACGGCGCGCACCTGACCGCCCTCCCATCAGGCGCGCTGTGGTGGGGCGCGCAGCGGCTTTTGTGCGCATCCGATCTTCATTTGGGCAAATCCGAACGCATGGCGCGGCGGGCGGGGGCCTTGCTGCCCCCCTATGAGGTGGCAGAAACCCTGTCGAAACTCGAGGCTGACATTGCAGCCCACAGCCCTGCCAAAGTCGTCTGCCTTGGCGATAGTTTCGATGATTTGGCCGCGGGTGCAGGGCTAGACGATGCCGCGCGCCTGCGCCTGACCGTGCTACAAGCGGGGCGCGAATGGGTCTGGATCGAAGGTAACCACGATGCTGGCCCCTTAGATTTGGGCGGGGTGCACCTGGCAGAGCTGGCGCTGGGCGGCATTGTGTTCCGCCACATCGCCGCGCGAAACTTGGCGGCAGATTGCGGCGAAATATCCGGCCATTACCACCCCAAGGTGCGGCTTGCAGGGCAAGGGTTACCCGCCTTTTTATTGGGTCAAACCCGCCTGATCATGCCCGCCTTCGGGGCCTATACGGGCGGGATGATGGCAGACCGCGCACCACTTCCCGATGTGATCGGCACTGGCGCGCGGGCGCTGATTTTGCGCAGCGGCAAAATTCTGCAAATCCCGCTGGGATAGCGCCTAGGCCGTCAGCCCCTTCGGCTCGGCCAAACCATGCGCGCGCGCCGTGGCGGTCAGCGTATTGGCCAACAGGCAGGCAATGGTCATGGGGCCGACGCCGCCCGGAACGGGGGTAATTGCCCCCGCCACCGATGCCGCGCTGGCATAATCCACATCGCCCACCAGAATGTTTTTGCCGCCCCGTTCAATGCGGTTGATCCCCACATCAATTACAGTCGCCCCCGCGCGCACATGCGCGGCGGTGATCATCTCAGGGCGGCCCACAGCGGCCACCAGAATATCTGCGCGCTGGCAGACCTCTTCCAGATTTTTCGTACGCGAATGGGCGATCGTCACTGTGCAGCTGTCATTCAGCAGCAGTTGCGCCATCGGCTTGCCCACAATATTGCTGCGCCCCACGACAACGGCATTCAGCCCCGCAAGCGATCCATAATGATCGCGCAGCATCATCAAACAGCCCAGCGGCGTGCACGGCACCATCGCCTTTTGCCCAGTGCCCAAAAGGCCGACGTTCGAGATGTGGAACCCGTCGACATCCTTGGCAGGGTTGATCGCATTGATAATCAAATCGCTGTTCAAATGCGCGGGCAGCGGCAATTGCACCAAAATGCCATGCACGGCGGGGTCATTATTCAGCTTTTGCACCAGCGCCAGCAAATCCGCCTCGGATGTCTCGGCTGGCAGGCGATGTTCAAAGCTGTTCATACCTACTTCAATGGTCGAGGCGTGTTTGTTTTTCACATACACTTGGCTGGCAGGGTCTTGGCCTACCAGCACCACTGCCAAACCTGGGGTGATGCCGTGATCTTGCTTCATTGCCGCCACATGCGCCGCCACATCGGCGCGCACGCGGGCAGCAAAGGCTTTACCATCAATCACTTTAGCGGTCATTTTTTGAACCCTTCTGCAAAATCTCTTCCTCGCGGGCAATCGCCGCTTCGATCAAAACGCGCCACATGTCCACATAGGGCGCAGGCGGCAGGCCAGCGCCAGCCGCATGGGCGGCGACATTGGCCAGAACTTCGTTCACGCGGTCTGTCAGCCGTGCAGGCAAACCATCGCGCAGCTTAATCTGGGCGGCTGCGTCAATGTAGGCCGCGCGCTGGACGTGCAGCCCCATCAGTTCCGCATCCAGCCGATCAATTTCGGCGCGGATATCGGCCATATCTTGGCAGTCTGCGGGCAGTTTCATGGGCAAATCCCTTACGCGGTGGCTGGGCGGGGTGTTACCCCCGCCACAGCCTGCTCGCAAGGCTTAGAACAGCCCTTCGACATTGCCTGCATCGTTCAGGCGGATCACTTCTGCCGATGGCACTTTTGGCAAGCCAGGCATGGTCATAATCTCGCCGCAGATCGCCACGACAAAGCCCGCCCCTGCCGAAAGGCGCACTTCACGCACAGGCACAGTGTGGCCCG
>JAIXVS010000225.1 GCA_027482795.1 Rhodobacter sp. | reverse complement strand
GAGGTAGCCCATTCGATGAACGCCTTTGATGCATCGGCATTGGGCGATCCTGCTGGAACAGCCATAGCCCAAGCCCACAGCCAGTTTGCACCCACGGGGTTACCCGCGTTTGGCGACTGGGCATAAGCTACGCCGGGAACGGTCAAGAACGATGCTGCAATCGTGGCGTCAATCCACATGCCGCACTTGCCTTCGTTGTACAAAGCCAAGATTTCGTTGAACGAGTTGCCTTCCGACCCAGGAGGGCCATAGGTGCCCAGCAAATCAACGTAGAAGTTGATGGCCGCTTTCCATTGGTCAGATTCCAGCGTTGGACGCATGTCTTTGTCAAACCATGCCCCACCGAAAGAGTTCACCATAGTGGTGACAAAGGCCATGTTGTCGCCCCAGCCGGGCTTGCCGCGCAGGCAAACGCCATAGACGCCGCCTTCGGGGTTGTGAATGGCGGCTGCGGCAGCTTTGATGTTATCCCAGCTGTCGTTGTCGGCAATGGTCACGCCAGCGGCATCGGTCAAATCTTTGCGATACATCACCATCGAAGATTCGCCATAAAAGGGCGCTGCATACAGTTGGCCATCGGCGGACAAGCCGTTGCGAATGGCGGGCAGCATGTCGTCGATGTCATATTCAGGGCCAAAGTTCAAAGGCTCGATCCAGCCCGCTTTGCCCCAAATTGGCGCTTCCTGCATACCAATGTTGATAATGTCATACTGACCGCCGCCCGTTGCGGTGTCGGACGTGACCTGCTCGCGCAGAACGCCTTCTTCCAAGGACACCCAGTTCAGTTTGACACCTGTTTCGGCGGTGTACTTTTCAGCGACCTTTTGCATGTTGATCATGTGGCCGTTGTTCACAATAGCGATGGTCAATTCGGTTGCATCTTGCGCAAGTGCGAAGGGCGCAAAAGCAACGCTCAGGCTTAGCCCAAGGGCCAATTTTGAAAGTTTGGTCATGATTTCCTCCCAGAAAACAGAGATGTTTTTCTCATCTGCCCGATCAAAGTGACAAGTTGCAGGAAAAGGAGCAAATCTGATTCAAACAAAAAGAGATACATTTCTATCAAACTTGGCCGCTGATCTGTGCCCTGCGGGGCAATAAATGATCAGCAGCGATGCGCGCGGGCGAAACATGCGTTGTATCCCTGCGCGCGCGGCATACCCCTTTGCGCCGCCTATTCACTGCGCGCTTTAGTGCGGTTGGGCGCAATAAGCAGGTGCAATCCCACAGGAATGGCATTCAAATTCTATTCCAGATTCGCGCCTGCCCCGCCAATTGGAACAAAGACTTCAAATATGGCCATCGCACCGCCGCCCAGCGAAAGCTTTTGGTTTTTCCCCCTGCCCCACCCGCGGCACAGGCTTGCTTGCTATAGGTTCGAAGGATAGGGTTCATTCAGTTTGACGGCGCTTCGGGGGGGGGCGATGATGACGGGGGCGATCACCACTCATCTTCCAGCCACGCTCAGCGCGCTTTGTATTGTGGCGGGCTTGGCGTTGGGCTGCCTGCCCGCCCAAGGCCAGATCGCCCAAACAAAGGCAAGCGCGATGACCCCGATTTCGCTAACTTGCGGTGCCGCAAACGCGGATCACAGCAAAATTGTCCCCCAGCAGGCGGATATGCTGTGCAGCGCGTTGCGCGCAGCGTTGGATCGCCTTGTTTTGCCCCCAAATGCGCCAGTCGTCCTGCACCTCAGCGTAACCGCCGCGAATAAGCGCAGCGCAGGGCTTGCTGGGGCGTGGATTTTTGCAAACGGGCAGGAATGCGCCATTCCGCCCCTCAACACCCGTATTTTTGACCAAGGTGGGCAATCTACTTTGCACACGAATTTTATCAAAGTCTTTTTTCAATCAAACCCAGTGCCCAGTGCGCCTGGCATTTCAACACATTCAATAAGGAATTTCCAATGTGCTTTATCTGCGCCCAGCGCGAGCCTTCCAACGCCCTAGCGGGCAGCCAAATTCATAGTACCACCAGAACACCCTATGCCATTACCGATAATGCAATTTGGGCAGGCGGCGGGTTGGTCACCGAAACGACGGATGCCGATGCATCCGCCTCGACGGCCTATCAATTAACGGTGGGCCAATCGGCATTGGGGTCAATTTCCAGCGCGACGGATGCAGATTGGTTTGCGATTGATCTGGTGGCAGGGCAAACCTATGAATTTCGGCTATTGGGGTTTGGGTCGGACTTTTTGCCTGACCCTTACCTATGGCTGAAAAATGCATCGGGTACGGTCATCACCTTTAATGATGACGGGTTCACCACCGATGCGGGCACGCACGAAAGCGACGCGGCCTTTTCCTACACGGCCACAACAACGGGCACGTTTTACGTGCAGGCCGATGCCTATTCAACCGAAACAGGAACTTATTTGCTTTCGGTGACCGATGATGTTTCAGGGTCGATGCCCGAAATGACAGTGGATGAAATTGCATGGCAATTGATTAACAACGGCACAGCCTATTTCGAATCGACCGAGGCTTTGGCCTTTGATGTTGGCACCGATAACAGCTTGTCTGTTGATATATCAGGCCTTACGACCAAAGGCGCAATGTTTGCCACTGCCGCGCTGGATATTTGGTCGGCCTATTTGGGGTTTGATTTTGAAGTCGTCACAAGCGGGGCCGAAATTACCTTTGACGACGAAGATACCTATTGGGCCTATGCGCAAACTTTTGAGAATGGATCCAATTTGACGTCTTCAATCGTCAATGTTGGCACGGGTTGGATCGCGGGCGACGACACGTTAGACACCTATTCTTTCGAAACCTATTTGCACGAAATTGGCCATGCACTGGGTCTGGCCCATGGCGGCAATTATAATGGCAGCGCAGATTACGGAACCAGCAACTTTTATGTCAACGATTCGCTGGCGTGGTCAATCATGTCTTATATGCAGGCCTATGGCGATGATATTTCGGGCAGCCAAAACAGCTTTGTCGATGCCTATTTCCAAGACATGTACAGCCCGATGATCGCCGATATCATCGCGATGCAGTATCTTTATGGCACATCAGCAGGCACGTTTTCGGGCGACACCACCTATGGCTTTAATGCCAATTCGGGCAATACCACGCTTGATAACGCGGCGGACTTGTCAGGCAGTCTTATGGCGATGACAGTGTTTGACACGGGCGGCACCGACACGCTGGATTATAGCGAAACCAGCGCCGCCCAAGTGATTTCTTTGGCCAGTGAATCGCTATCATCGGTTTTGGGCGGGCGGCACAATTTGGGCATTGCACGCGGCGTGGTGATTGAAAACGCCATATCTGGCAGTGGGAATGACAAGCTTGTTGGCAATTCGGTGGGCAACGCGCTGACGGGCGGCGATGGGGATGACACCCTCGACGGCGGCGACGGGGATGACACGCTGTATGGTGGCGACGGGGATGATTACTATGTCATTGGCAGCGGAACGGATGTGATCAGTGACACGCTTGGCAACAATGGCGTGATGTCGGGCGCGGCCATTGATCTGACGTTGTCCAGCATATCTACGATGCACAACGCAAGTTTAACGGGCCTGTCTGCCGTTAACATCACTGGAAATACACTCGCAAACGTTTTGGAAGGAAATCGCGCGGCCAACACCATTGTTGGCGGCGATGGCGATGATACGCTTGACGGCGGGTTAGGCAGTGACCTGCTGTATGGCGGTATCGGCACAGATGCCATTTACGGCGGCGTTGGGGCAGATACAATGGACGGCGGCGATGGCGTCGATCGGTTATCCTATGCCGCCTCGGATGAAGGGGTTTCTGTCAACCTTTCAACGGGCCGCGGCTCTGGCGGGTATGCGCAAGGCGATGTGTTTTCGCAAATCGAAGGGCTCACTGGATCAAGTTATGCAGACAAGCTGACAGGCGCGACCGGGGGCGAGGTTCTGTCTGGCCTGCGCGGCGATGACGTGATCTACGGCGGGGCGGGCGACGATTCAATCACGGGAGGAAACGGCAAAGACGCACTTTATGGCGGGCTTGGAACCGATACCTTCTATTTCCAAAAGATGCAGGACATCACGACAAACATTGCCAGCAGCGATGTGATTTTTGACTTTGCGCGCGGGAAAGACAAGATCGACCTTTCCACAATCGACGCCAGCAGCGTGCTTAGCACCGATGATGCCTTTATCTTTCGTGGTAAGGGGCCGATTGGCAAAAATTCGGGTGGCGAGGTGAGATGCGAGAAAGTCGACAATTCAGGCTCGAAAAACGATTACACGCTGATCTATTTGGACACCGATGCAGACAGCGCGGCTGAGGGCATGATCAAAGTCATGGGCCTACACAGTTTTTCGGCAGGGGATTTTATCCTTTAATCTGCCAAAGGGTCGGCCAGAGACAGCACGCGCTCGATCTCTGGCCCCTTTAAGCCAATGGCAGATGGGCAACGCACCCCAGACAGATGGGCGACATCAAATAACTCGTCCACCACACCATCAATGCGCACCCAGTCCACTGCCGACCCGCTGTTCAGGTCTACCACCAGCAGCCCGCAGCGAGCCTCGGCATCGTGCGATTTTAGGGCCGCGTCCAGCGGAAGGCCCGTAAAGGTGCGATTTTCGCGCGGGCGCGACAGGCCGATAATGGCGTAATCGCCGACAAAGGTCAGCCCGCGCGCATAGCCAGGGCAAAAGGTCAGCGCGGTGAACTGGCCCGTCTGTACATCAACCCAGCCAAAACTGCCCTCGCCCGAATTCAGCAGCCACAGCTTGCCGCGATACAGGCGCGGCGAATGCGGCATGGATAGGCCTTCTGCCACCACCTCACCACTGCCCACATCAATCACAACCCCGCCGCCCACGCGCCGATCGCGCCAACCGTCAGTCACATCCGAGCGCGACACGCAGGTGACATAACGCGCGCTCCCGTCCTGCATCGCCAGCCCGTTCAAATGGCAGCGATCTTCGGGCACCATTTGCGAGACGAACTTGGGCCGCCATATGGGGCGAAAGCTGTGCCCCTCGGCAGTAGTGGCAAGGCAGTTGAACAGAGTATTTGCGAATACAGGCCGCCCATCTGCACCAATACCCACATCGTGAATGTCGATGTCCCCCGTGATCCAAGTTTGGTGCGGCGCAAAGGTCGCATCATAAACCGCGCTTTGCGCCCCGTTATCCAGCCGATCAAACCGATACAGTTGCACCTGCGTGGCCAAATACAAGGTGCTGCTATCTTGCGACACGGCCAGCCCCATCGCGCGCGGAAAGCTGCGTTCAAACACCGACAAGGAACCATCTGGCTTGACCCCCAGAAAAAACACCTTACCCGCCTGATAGGTGGTGAAGGCAAGCGATCCGCCCGTGGATTGCAGCCATTTGGTAAATCCGCGCGAGGTGGTCAGCGAAAAGCTTGGGGTCATCGAAACATCCTATCTTGCGCCTTATAAATGGCTGAACACAGGCTTAGGCGCAATCATCTTTGGCGCTTTTGGGTTTTCGCCAAGATGCGGGCCGCTCGGGCCCGCCAGAATCGATCCAGCACGATTTTACAATTAACTCAAAAGGTGTATATGTCATATTTTAATCAACCTTTACGGTTGCGTCTGTCTTGACTACTCTGCGCTGTGTGCGGCTTGGCCCTTTGGATGTGGGAATGGCTCTGTGCCCAATGACATCGTCCTCAACGACCTAACTTCCATACAGGGTTTCGTAATTGCGGGCACCCTTGCGCAGGAAAATTTGGGCCTATCCCTTTCATCTGCGGGCGATGTCAATGGCGATGGGATTGACGATCTGCTGGTGGGCACACAGGCGGGCGAGGCGGGCACAGCCCACGCGCCAAAAGCCTATGTGATATATGGCCGCGCGGGCAGCGAACGCGGCGCGGTATCGCTGGGAAATCTTGGCGCAGCAGATGGGTTCGTTATCCAAGGTCGCGCCAACCAAAACAGCGCCGAGATGCATGTTTCAGCGGCGGGCGATGTCAACGGCGATGGGCTGGACGATCTGATCCTTGGCGCGCCTTACGGCACTGTTGGCACGGGCGGCGGCGGCGAGGCCTATGTGATATATGGCCGCGCGGGCACTTCGCGCGGCACGATCTCGCTGCCTAACCTTGCAGAGCGGGACGGTTTTATTCTGCACGCGGCCTCGCCCAGTGACATGGCTGGGCGGTCGGTTGCAGGTGCAGGCGATGTGAACGGCGATGGGCTGGCTGATATTGTGATCGGGGCCATCGCGGCCGAGGCTGGGGGCAGTGCCAATGGCGCGGCCTATATTGTCTATGGGCAATCAGGCGCGGCGCGCCCTGCCATGAATTTGGCCAGTTTGGGCGCGGCCAGCGGATTTGCGGTTTACGGCGCTGCACCGGGTGATCTGCTGGGACTTTCTGTCGCAACGGCGGGCGATGTGAATGGTGATGGCATTGATGACCTGATCTTTGGCGCGCCCGCTAATGACCAAGACGGCGCAGGCGCAGGCCGTGCCTATGTGGTCTACGGCGCAGCAGGGGCTGCGCGGGGGCCGCTGGATTTGG
>JAIXVS010000155.1 GCA_027482795.1 Rhodobacter sp. | reverse complement strand
GCGCCGCGGGCCGCTGGTAGATTTGGCCCCTTCGGTGGAATTGTTTCTGGACGGCGGCCATAACCCTGCGGGGGGCGAGGCCGTGGCCGCAACGCTGGCTCGTCTGCCCGCGCGCGAGACGCATTTGATTTGCGGGATGCTGAACACCAAAGATGTGCGCGGTTATATGGAACCCTTGCGCGGCCATGCCAAAACCCTGCGCGCGGTGTCTATTCCGAACGAGGTGAACACCTTGCCCGCCGAGGCCACGGCTGCAGCGGCCAGCGCGGCAGGGCTGGATGCAACTGTCGCCCCATCGGTGGCCGAGGCTTTGGCCGATATTGCGGCGGCAAACCCCCAAGCGCGCGTGCTGATTTGCGGATCGCTGTATCTTGCTGGCGCTATCCTAAGGGAAAACGAATGATCGATACCCCCGCCGATACGCCCAAGGGCGAGCTAACCCTGCGCACCCTTGCCATGCCAAGGGATGTGAACACCAACGGCGATATTTTTGGTGGCTGGGTGCTGTCACAGATGGATATGGCGGCGGGGATTGTCGCATCGGGGCGCGCGCAAGGTAGGGTGGCGACCGTGGCAATTGACGCGATGCAGTTTATTCGCCCCGTGAAGGTGGGCGATGTGTTGTGCATTTACGTTGATATCGCCCGTATTGGCCGCACCTCGATGGGCCTGCAAATTGAGGCATGGGTTTTGCGTAACCGCCAAAGCGCGGACAAAGCGGCGCGCGAAAAGGTGACTGAAGGGTTGTTCACCTTTGTTGCCATTGACGAAAACGGCAAGCCGCGCCCTGTTCCAGAGACCTAACCCTCGGCCGCGACTATCCCGTCAGCAAGGTGCGAAAACGGCCCAGCAGGTCGACCCATGTCTTCAGGCTGCTTTGAAAGGTTTCAGCGGCAACGCCCTTGGTTAAATCCACATCCATTTTCAGGCAGGGGTCTTTGGCATCGTCTACGCTCGCCTTGCCATAGCGCATGTCAAAGTTCCACGTATTGATCACCTCGAACGCGATACCATTTGGCGCATCAAAACAGGCGTTCATCTGCACCGAAAGGCAATCTTTGCCCGCCGTGCAGCCATAGAAATACACTTCAAAATTGGACTCGGCGGCAAAGGAGACGATGCTAGGATCGCCTGCGCTGTCGGTGCCCAGTTCTGTTTTTAGACCCGCCGCCTGCAACTGTGCGGCGATCAGGTCGGGGTTGGCTGTGATAAGTGTCTCTTGGGCCATGGCTGGCGCTGCGGCCATAGTCACGGCGGCGGCGAGGGCAGTTAAAGAATGGCGCATATGGTTTTCCTGTGCGGGACATGTCTGCGCAGCGCCCCCGCGTGGTGGCTGCGCGCACAACTTGCGGACGTGTGGCGCGCGATGTCAAGTGCCAAGGCGGTACTGGCCCGCCGCACCGTCAAAAATCGATTGCGGTCATGAAACTGTCAAGCGAGCCCGTCCAAGTCGCAATCGAGGTTGAGAAAGCGGTTTTTGAAATGCCGCCAGCCATTTCAATATCCATTTGCAGGCAGGGATCTTTTGCGTCATCGAGGCTGACCTTGCCAAAGCGCCAATCGTAATTCCATGTGTTGACGACAGCCATGTCCACCCCGTCTGGCATATCAAAACAGGCGCTGAACTGCACAGTGGTGCAGCCTGTTTCTGGGGTGCAATCATTGAATACCACATCGAAATCTGCGCCAGATGCGGCTGACAAAATCAGGGGATTGCCTAAGGTGTCCGTGTCTATCTTGGCCTGTAACCCAGCCTCTTGCAGCAGCGCGGCGATACCGTCTGCCTTGGATGCAAGAAGTAAATCTTCGCCATAGGCGGCGGTCGCGGCGGCGCTAAGGCTGGCGGCGACACATAGCAGTGCATGAATGCGCATAGTTCCCCCAAAGCGGGACAGGTTTATGGGCCAAAGCAGGCGCACCGCCCCCGCATGGCATCTGCGCCCAAAAATCATGCCTGCGTGCAAAGCAGTCTGTCAAGCATTTCAGCAATCGTCAGTTGAACGGGCGCGTCAGTTGAGTGTGGGCTATAGGTGAGCGGGGCAATTGCGCGGGGGCCTTCAAAGGGGTAGAAGGACGCAAAGCAAAAGAGGCAGATCATGGCACCCAAAACATCCCACCCCAAACCCGTTGTTTTGTGCATTTTGGATGGCTGGGGCATTGGGCCTGATCCCAAAACATCCGCCCCCGCGCAGGCCAATGTGCCCCATTTCAACCGCCTGTGGCAGACATGCCCGCACAGCACGTTGACCACCTTTGGCCCCGATGTGGGCTTGCCGCGCGGGCAGATGGGCAATTCCGAAGTGGGCCATACCAATATCGGCGCGGGGCGCGTGGTGGCGATGGATTTGGGCGCGATTGATTTGGCCATTGAAGACGGCAGTTTTGCCCAAAACGCCGAACTGCTGGCCTTTGCGGCTGCGGTAAAGGCCAAGGGCGGGCGGGCGCATTTGATGGGGGTTGTGTCGAACGGCGGGGTGCATGGCCATATCAGCCATATGATCGCCACGGCGCGGGCGCTGGTGGATATGGGGCTGGAAGTGGTGATCCATGCCATTACGGATGGGCGCGATGTGCCGCCATCTTCGGCCCTTGGGTTTATGCAAACGCTAACCGATAGCCTGCCAGTGGGCGCATCGGTGGCCACGGTGATTGGCCGTTATTGGGCGCTGGACCGCGACAATCGCTGGGACCGCGTGGCGCGGGCGCATCATGCGATTGTTGCAGCGCAGGGCGAGGCTGCCGCCAGCCCAAGGGCTGCGATTGACGCCAGCTATGCCAAGGGCGAGACGGATGAGTTTTTGGCCCCCACCGTTATTGCAGGCTATGCAGGGGCAAAGGATGGCGATGGTTTGTTTTGCCTGAATTTCCGCTCTGATCGCGCGCGCGAGATTATGGCAGCGCTGGCCGATCCTGCGTTTAAAGATTTTGATGCAGGCCCACGCCCCGCATGGGCGGCCTGCCTTGGCATGGTGGAATATTCCAGCGCGCATAACGCGTACCTTTCCACCGCCTTTCCCAAGCGCGATATTCGCAATTCGCTGGGTGAATGGGTGGCCGCGCAGGGACTGCGCCAGTTTCGTTTGGCCGAAACCGAAAAATATCCGCATGTGACGTTTTTTCTGAACGGCGGGCGCGAGGTGCCGTTTGAAGGCGAAGACCGCGCCATGCCAAAATCGCCCAAAGTGGCCACTTACGATTTGCAGCCAGAGATGAGCGCGGGCGAGGTGGCAGATCATTTGGTGGCCGCGATTGAGGCGCGCTATGATCTGATTGTCGTCAATTTCGCCAACCCCGATATGGTGGGCCATACGGGCAGCCTGCCTGCCGCGATTGCCGCCTGCGAGGCAGTGGATATAGGGCTGGGCCGCGCGCTGGCAGCATTAAGCAGCGTGGGCGGGGCGATGATTGTCACCGCCGATCATGGCAATTGCGAGATGATGGTAGACCCGATCACAGGCGCACCGCACACCGCCCATACCACCAACCCTGTGCCTGTTATTCTGGTGGGAGGGCCTGCGGGGGCAAAGCTGCGGGCAGGGGGGCGGCTGGCCGATTTGGCCCCCACTGTGCTGGCGCTGATGGGCCTGCCGCTTCCGCCCGAGATGACGGGCGAAAGCCTGATCGCCCCATGAAGCTGGCGCGCGCCATAGCGATCTGCGCGGCGCTTGCCCTGCCTGCGCCCATGCTGGCCAGTGTGGCCGAAGATGCCGCCAAGGCGGCGGGTGATCTGGCCGCCGCTGTCGATGCGCTGGGCGCGGCCGAAGGCGGGCGCGACCAAATCACCGCGCTGACCCAAACCATCCGCGCCTATGAGGCGGGGCTTGCCGCCCTGCGCGAGGCATTGCGCCAAAGCGAGCAGCGCGAAGGCGAACTGACCGCCGCCTTCGAGGCGCAGCGCGACAAGATCGCCCAGCTTTTGGGTGTTCTGTCGCGGATCGAGGCTGAACCTGCCCCGATTTTGCTGCTGCACCCCACAGGCCCCATCGGTTCGGTGCGCGCGGGCATGATGCTGGCCGAAGTAACCCCCGCCTTGCAGGTAGAGGCCGAGGCGCTGCGCGCGCAGTTGCAAGAACTGGCCGATTTGCGCATTGTGCAGCACCAAGCGGGGCAAACGTTGACGCGGGGGCTGGATGCTGCGCAGCAGGCGCGATCAAGCCTTGCCACGGCCATTGCCGATCGCACCGATTTGCCGCGACGCTTTACCGAAGACCCAGAGGCGCTGAAAGACCTGCTGCAAAGCGCCGATACGCTGGATGCCTTTGCCGCAGGCCTTGCGCTGGACCCTGCCGCCACGGCGGGTTTTGCCAGCGCCAAGGGCACGCTGGACTTGCCCAGCCTTGGCACGGTGCTGCTGCGCCCTGGCGAATTGGATGCGCGCGGTGTGGGCCGCCCTGGCCTGACCATTGCCACGCGCCCTGCCGCCTTGGTCACCGCGCCATGGGCCGCAACGATCCGCTATCGCGGCCCGCTTTTGGATTACGGAAACGTGATGATCATCGAGCCGGGGGACGGCTATCTTTTGGTGCTGGCTGGGCTACGTGATGTGTTTGGCGAAGTGGGCGAAGTTGTGGCCAAGGGGGCGGCCTTGGGCCTGATGGGGGGGGCTGTCAATGACACTGCCGATCTGCTGGCCCCCGCCAAACAGGGCGGTGATGGGCAAACAAGTTCTGCGCGCGAGACGGAAACACTCTATATCGAACTGCGCGATGGCGCAGATGTGATCGACCCGACAGATTGGTTTGCAGCCACGGCGCAAGGGCTGTAGACAGAACCAAAGCGCCCCAAGCGGCAATAGGATGAGGACGGCGATGAGAAAATTAGTGATGGCGGCTTTGGGTGGCACTTTGGCAGGGGCGCTGGTCGCAAGCCAAATGGCAGGCCCGCTGATGGCGCAAGAGGCCGCGCCCGAATCCAATCTGTTTGAACAGCTTGATCTGTTCGGCGATATATTCGAACGCATTCGCGGGCAATATGTAGAAGAGGTTGACAGCAAAAAGCTGATCGAAGCGGCGATCAATGGCATGCTCACCTCGCTTGACCCGCATTCCAGCTATCTGAATGCCGAAGATGCCGCCGATATGAACACGCAAACGCGGGGCGAATTTGGCGGCCTTGGCATTGAGGTCACGCAAGAAGAAGGCTTTGTCAAAGTGATCTCGCCCATGGATGGCACGCCAGCCGCGAAGGCAGGGATTTTGGCGGGCGATTTCATCACCCATGTCGATGGCGAGTCGGTGCAGGGCATCACGCTGGACGAAGCGGTTGACAAAATGCGCGGCGAAGTGGGCACGGATATTGTGATCACCGTGGTGCGCGAAGACGTGGCCGAACCCTTTGATGTCACGCTGACGCGCGAAACCATCAAGATCACCGCCGTGCGCAGCCGTGTGGTGGGCAATGTGGCGGTGCTGCGCATCACCACGTTCAGCGATCAAACCTATTCGGGGCTGGAAGCCGAACTTGCCAAATCGGTTGAGGAAATTGGCGGCATGGATAAGGTCACTGGTTTTGTCATTGACCTGCGCAACAATCCGGGCGGCCTCTTGAAGCAGTCGATCCTTGTGTCGGATGCGTTTTTGGACAAGGGCGAGATTGTGTCCACCCGTGGGCGCGAGGCGGCAGACAGCACACGCGAAAATGCCACCCCCGGCGATTTGGCCATGGGCAAGCCGATGGTGGTGCTGATCAATGGCGGATCGGCCAGCGCATCGGAAATTGTGGCAGGTGCGCTGCAAGATCATCGCCGCGCCATTGTGGTGGGCACGAAAAGCTTTGGCAAAGGGTCGGTGCAAACTTTGGTGCCGCTGAAAGATGGCGGGCAAATGCGCCTGACCACGGCGCGCTATTACACGCCATCGGGGCGGTCCATCCAATCGCTGGGCGTAATGCCTGATATTGTGGTAAACCAGCCCGCCGTTGACCCAGCGGTGGAAGGCGTCGAGGCGCAGGCGGCCGCAGAGGCGGATCAGCAGCGCACCGAGGCCGATCTGCGCGGCGCGATCAGCAATGATTCGATGTCGGAAGACGAGATTAAGCTGCTGGAAGAGGAACGCGCCCGCACCGAAGAGGCCGCCAAGCTGCGCGATGAAGATTACCAGCTGGCCTATGCGGTGGACATTCTGCGCGGCCTAAACGCCGTCGCCCCGCAGGAGTAGGGCGCGATGAAACCGCTGCCTTACCGCCCCTGCGTGGGGGTGTGTTTGATCAATGAGGCTGGGCTGATCTTTGTAGGCCAACGCAAAGACAGCACCAGCGGCGCATGGCAAATGCCCCAAGGCGGCATTGATCGCGGCGAAAAGCCGCGCGCGGCGGCTCTGCGCGAGTTATGGGAAGAAACGGGCATCACCGCCGATCTTGTGCAGATTTTGGGCAAAACAGGCGGCTGGCTGCATTACGATCTGCCGCCCGAATTGCTGGGTAAAGTCTGGGGCGGTAAATATCGCGGCCAGCGGCAAAAATGGGTGCTGATGCGGTATCTGGGGGCGGATGCGCAGGTGAATATCGCCACAGATCACCCTGAATTTTCCGCGTGGAAATGGATAGGGGCGGACGAGATGCTGGCCAGCATCGTGCCGTTTAAGCGGGACGTTTACGCGGCGGTGATTGCGGCCTTTGCTGGGCAGTTGGCGTAAAAGGGGGCTTTGCCCCCTCGCTTCGCTCACCCCCAAGGTATTTGGGGAGTTAGGAAGCGGGGAGAGGGACAGCGTAGCCCCAACATCTTGGGGATAACAGCGCCCCATTAGCTATATCAGGTGGGTCGGCGTTGACTCGGGTGGGGGTGCGGGGCGATGATAGGCGACACAGAATCAACCCAAAGGCATCCCTTTGCGTTTTACCAAACTTCGCCTCAATGGTTTCAAAAGTTTCGTCGACCCCACGGATTTGGTCATCCATGATGGGCTCACCGGGGTTGTAGGGCCAAATGGCTGCGGTAAATCGAACCTTCTTGAAGCGCTGCGCTGGGTGATGGGCGAGAACCGCGCATCCGCCATGCGCGGGGCGGGGATGGAGGATGTGATTTT
>JAIXVS010000282.1 GCA_027482795.1 Rhodobacter sp. | reverse complement strand
GTCGGCGCTGCTGGTGGATAGGCCGCCCACCGTGGCAATCGCCTCGATCGCGGAGAGGGTTTGCGTTTCAAATTTCACCAATTGCTGGCTGCCCGTGGCGCCCAGCGCGGTAAATTTGCGGGTGTCGCGTTCCACGGTAATCTCATCGCCTGCGCGCAGCGCGATGTCGAGTTCGGGGTTGGAATACAAATCTAGCAGCCAAACGCGCCCCGTTTCCATGCCGCGCGTGACGCGAATGATCGCCGTCTCAGGTTCAATCGATACGCCGCCCGCCTTGGCCAGCATCGACAGCAGGGTGCGGGTGGGCCGTTCAATGGGCACCACGCCCTGCGCCCCAGCAAAGCCCGAAACGGTTACAGTCGATCCATCGCCCGCAAGGCGCTGCACGATGACC
Organism: Rhodobacter sp.; assembly: GCA_027482795.1. Classification (GTDB taxonomy): domain Bacteria; phylum Pseudomonadota; class Alphaproteobacteria; order Rhodobacterales; family Rhodobacteraceae; genus Cypionkella. Next base: position 6,903 of record JAIXVS010000282.1, on the reverse strand, counting down.
TGCGGATCGGGGGTTTGGCTGTCTAACTTTTCGGTCAGGATATTGCGCAAACCGTCGGTAGATTGGCCCGCCGCTTTGATTTTACCTGCATAGGGCACAAAGATATTGCCTTGGCCGTCAACCTCGATCTCGGTCAACTGCGCCACGCGCTGGCCCGTATTGCCCAACAGCGGATCGTCTTTGACGTTTTCAAACACCGTCAGGCCCAGTTTATCGCCAGGCGAGATGTTGTCAGACCCCAATACGCCTGCATTCTTGAACGAGGCGGCAAAGCCAAGCGATGGCACAACGGATGTGGCGCGCGTGACGCGGTTGTTGACCGTGACGATAAACGCATCGCCTTGGCGCAGAACCGAGCCTTTGAAGATTTCAGATTTATTGGGGCCAGATCGCGGCAAGCCGCACCCTGCAAGCCCCGCAACTGCGGCAGCAAGGGCAAGGGCTGTTGCCCCCCTTGAGAAATACGATGTCACTGCTCGGGCTCCTTTAGGTGGATTTGCCTCAAGTTTTTTGAAAACATATACACGAACGCGCAAAAAAGCGAGAGGCTTTTTTCCGGTTACGAGACAATCCGAAGATGCAGGCGCGGGGCAGGGCGGCCCATGGCCAGCGCATCATAGGGATCGGCGGCTTGCAGCATCATATCGACAATCTGGCGCAGCACCTCGCGCCGGCCCGTGTCTGAATAAAACCCGCCCTGCACTTGGCTGGTTTCCAGAAGGAAATGGCGATAATCGCGGTAGGCGCGGCTATCGGGGCGGGGGGGGCTGGCAAAGAATTCGGGCAGGGGCAGATCGCTGACAAATTCAGGTTTGGCAAAAACGGCCGCGCCAAAGCATTTCAACGGCAATCCGCGCCACAGCGCCTGTTGGGCGGCTGTGGAATTGACTGTGACCGCTGTGCGGGCGTGGTTGAGTAGAGCCGCCAATTTGCCGCCGCGCACGAAATGGACGCGCCCTTGCACCCCGTGCAGTTTAGCCAAGCGTTTAATCTCGCGCGCAAGGGGGGCGCGGCCATCTTCCAACGGATGCGCTTTGAACACGATATGATGATGGGCGGGCGCGCCGCGGGCAAACCCCTCCATCACCACGGCCAAGAATTCGGTCATGGTCTTAAAGGGCGAATGCATTTGAAAACTAGCGTCATGTTCCAGTTGCAGCAGCACCAGATGATAGGGAAAGCCGCCGCGCTGAATGGCCATGGTGGCCAGCATCCGTTCCCACCGATGGGGCAGCATCAGCGCAAGGCGGCGCAGATACAACAAAAATTCCTGCCCCACAGTTAGGCTGCGATGGGGGCGAAAATTGCGAAAATCCCAAAAACCTGCCAGCACAAACCAATGATAGAGCGCCCCCCAAAACACATGCTGGCGCATATCGCCCCAGCGTGCGGGGGCGTCGGGCAAATCCATATCATAGGGGGCAATGGCGGCCTGCATTTGTGCCACAGTCAAATCCATCAGCCGCGAATTGCCGTTCGATCCACCCCGTTCATAGGTAATCCAATAGGGGCGCAGATACCCCTCTTCAAACACATGCACCGTGATGCCGCGCGCGCGGGCGGCGGTGATGGCATGGGCATGGATCGGGCGCGTATCGCCATAAAGCACAAGATCGGTAATTTCGTGCGCGCCAAACAGGGCGTCGCAAGCGGCGGGCCAATCATCATGATGGCCGCGATAGGGGATAAACCCTGCATTGGGCCAAAAGGCACGATCCCCGCGGTTGAACCCCACGCGCCAGACCTGCGCGCCTGCATCGGTTAGCATTTTGCCCAAACGCGCAAAGAACGGGCCATGCGGGCCTTGCAAAAACAAGAACCTGCGCGCCGCTTGGGGCATTTCTGCCGTTGCTTTGGTTATGGTCATTCTGCCTACCTCTGCCCCATCGTTGCTGCTTGGGGCTTACGCCAAGGTTAACCTTGGATCATCTTTAAGAAGAAACTAGGGCGCATTTGCGACAAAAGCAATGCAATCAGCGCACTGGCCTTGCGGCAGGGCTGTGCGCGCTTTAGTTTACCGCAAAACGGCAGGAGGCGCGCGATGTTTACAGGAATTGTCACCGATATGGGCGAGGTGATGGCGCTGCACCCCAAGGGCGATTTGCGCGCGCGCATTGGCACGGCCTATGATGTGGCGGGCATTGATATTGGCGCATCTATTGCCTGCGAAGGGGTGTGCCTGACGGTGGTGGCGACAGGCACCAGCCCACGCAACTGGTTTGACGTGGATATTTCTGCCGAAACGCTGCGCAAAACCAATATTGGAGGCGCGCATGGCTGGACGGTGGGCCAGCGCATCAACCTTGAGCGCGCGCTGCGGGTGGGGGACGAATTGGGCGGGCATATCGTATCGGGCCATGTGGACGGCGTGGCCGAGGTGGTGGGAATTACGCCCGAAGGGGACAGCCTGCGCGTGACCTTCCGCGCCCCCGATGATTTGGCGCGGTTCATCGCGCCCAAAGGATCGGTCGCGCTAAGCGGCACCTCGCTGACCGTGAACGATGTGCGGGGCGCTGATTTTGACATCAATTTCATCCCCCATACCCAAGCGGTGACGACGTGGGGGAGTGTGAAGCTGGGCGACTTGGTGAACCTAGAGGTGGACACAATGGCGCGTTATGTGGCGCGCTATGTGACAAGATTGCAGGAATTTGCCTGAAACGTTGCAGGGGGGCTTTGCCCCCCCTGCCGCTCAAGCAAGCTTGAGCGACTCCCCCCCCAAGGTATTTGGGGAGTTAGGAAGCGCAAGTTTGAGGCAAATTGCTTTGGCTGCGCTGCAGCAGGGACAGGGCAGTGCGGGGCAGGTTTCCACGGGCGCCGCCCACCATTGCCCATGCATTCGCGCACAGCCCTTGCGCAAGGCGCGGGGCTTTGCCGCTCTGGCAATGGCGCGCGCAATGGGGTAGGTGCAGGCAAAGCTGGTTTGGGATGTGAAGATGAACGATCAGGTCACTTATATCGACGCGATTTCCTCGGTCGAAGAGATTATCGAAGATGCCCGCGCGGGCCGCATGTTTATTCTAGTCGATCATGAAGACCGCGAGAATGAAGGCGATTTGGTGATCCCTGCCGAAATGGCCGATGCGGCGGCGATTAACTTTATGGCCACGCATGGGCGCGGGCTGATTTGCCTGACGCTGACGGGCGCGCGGATTGACGAATTGGGCCTGCCCTTGATGGCGGCGCGCAATTCATCGCGCCACGAGACAGCCTTTACCGTATCGATCGAGGCGCGCGAAGGGGTGGAGACGGGTATTTCCGCCGCCGACCGCGCCCGCACTATCGCCGTGGCGATTGACCCAAATGCCAAGCCGACCGATCTGGCCACCCCTGGCCATGTGTTTCCGCTGCGCGCCCGCGATGGCGGCGTTCTGGTGCGCGCAGGCCATACCGAAGCGGCCACCGACATCGCCCGTCTTGCGGGCCTAAAGCCCGCAGGCGTGATTTGCGAGATTATGAAAGACGATGGCACCATGGCTCGTCTGCCCGATTTGGTGGGGTTTGCGCAAAAGCATGGGCTGAAAATTGGCACGATTTCTGATTTGATTGCCTACCGCCGCCGCCACGATAACCTGATCAAAGAACGCAGCGTTCGGCGCGTGACTTCGGCGCACGGCGGTGAGTGGCTGATGCGCATTTTCGCCGATGACACCCATGGCGACGAGCATATCGCGCTGACTAAGGGTAATTTGGGGGGCGATTTGGGCGGTGATGCACCTGTGCTGGTGCGGGTGCATAACCTGAACCCGTTAGAGGATGTTTTGGGCATTTCCGATGGCCATTCCAGCGACATCCAAGGCGCTATGCGGGTGATTGCAGCCGCTGGGCGCGGTGTGGTGGTGCTGCTGCGCGATACATCGATGAAAATGGTGACCGAAGGCGAAGTATCGCCGCAAACCCTGCGCCAATACGGGCTGGGCGCGCAGATACTCGCCGCCTTGGGCTTGACCAAAATCACCCTTGTGACCAATTCTGCCGCGCCGCGCGTGGTAGCGCTTGAAGCATATGGCCTGACCATTGCAGGCACCAAAGCAATTACGGAGTAGATCATGGCCAGCGCTGAACAGCACTACACCCTTGCCGCCCCCAGCTTTGACAAGCCTGTCAAAGTTCTGATCGTGGTTGCGCCATATTACAAAGACATCACCGATCAACTGGTTGAAGGCGCGCGCGCGGCGGCGATCGGTTGCGGGGCCGAGGTAGAGGTTATCGAAGTGCCAGGCGCGCTAGAGGTGCCCACTGCCATTGCCATGGCTGAACGTTTGCAAAAGTTCGATGCCTATGTCGCGCTGGGCTGCGTTATGCGCGGCGAGACGACTCATTACGATACGGTTTGTAATGATTCATCGCGCGCCATTTCCATGCTGGGCCTTGGCGGGGCGGCGATTGGCAACGGGATCCTGACGGTGGAAACCCGCGCGCAGGCGCAGGCGCGGGCAGAAGTGGCTGGCCAGAATAAAGGCGGGGGCGCGGCACTTGCGGCCTTGCATCTGGTCGCGCTCTCGCGCAAATGGGCGCGCAGCACCACAGGGATCGGCTTTCGCGCATGACGGATACACGGCACATGAAATCGGCGGCGCGGCTTTATGCTGTGCAGGCGCTGTTTCAAATGGAGGCCTCTGGCCAAACGGTCGAGGCTGTCTGCGCCGAATTTGTCGAGCATCGTTTTGGGGCGGTTTATGACGATGATGAAATGGCCGAAGGCGATGTGTTTCACTTTCGCGCCGTGGTCGATCACGCAGTCAACCACCAAGCGCTGATTGACCAATTGACCGACCGCGCGCTGGTGGCCAAATGGCCGCTGGGCCGCATCGACCCCGTTCTGCGCGCCCTGTTTCGCGCGGCCGGGGCGGAGCTAACGCAGCTGCCCACCCCGCCCCGCGTGGCGATTACCGAATATGTCGATGTGGCAAAGGCGTTTTTCGATGGCGGCAAAGAGCCGAAGTTCGTGAACGCCGTGCTGGATCATATGGCGCATGAAGGGCGGCCAGAGGGGTTTTGAGGGGGGGCGTTTGTCAAGCGCGTGAAAGGGAAAACAAGCCCAATCCTTCGGCGACCTCTTGCTTTGTTGCCTCGGTTACTTGTTTTGCCCGCTCGGTGCCGCGCCTGATAACATCAATCACAAAAGCTTTTTCGCGTGCCAATTCTGCCCGCCGCGTGCGAATAGGGGCAATCAGGGCCTGCAACACCTGATCTAGCCGTTTCTTGATGGCCTGATCACCTAGCCCGCCCTGTTGGTAGTGGTTTTTCAAGCTTTCAACTTCACCTAAGTCATCGCAAAACGCGTCAAGAAACGCAAAAACAACGTTTCCATCGACGTGCCCCGGATCTTGCACATGTAAGTGGTTCGGGTCTGTAAACATGCCCCTAACTGCCGCATAAATTTCATCGGGGGACGCTGAAAGCAAAATAGCAGAGCCGCTGGACTTTGACATTTTGCCCTTGCCGTCAGGGTTAGGTAAACGGCCCGCTTTCGGAATAAGCGCCATCGCTTCGAGCAAAATTTCACTTCCCGCTTGTGCATTGATACGGCGAACAATTTCATTCGTCTGTTCAATTATCGGCGCTTGATCTTCGCCGACAGGTACTAAGGCAGCTTTGAACGCCGTTATATCTGCGGCCTGGGCTGCGGGGTAACACAGAAAACCAGCGGGAATGTTGCGCCCAAAGCCGCGCGCGCGAACTTCATCTTTGATCGTCGGGTTCCGTTCTAGCCGCGCAACGGTTACAAAGTTAAGGTAAAGCATTGAAAGCTCTGCCAATGCGGGCAGATGCGACTGTAGGCAAATCGTACTAAGGTCTGGGTCTATGCCGACGGCCAGATAATCCAAAGCGACCTCAAGGATGTTTTCGCGCACTTTTTCGGGGCGATGTGCGTTGTCGGTTAGGGCTTGGGAGTCTGCCAAAAGAACAAATTGGTCGTGATCCTTCTGCAGTTTTAGGCGCGTTTGCAGTGACCCTGCATAATGGCCAAGATGAAGCGGCCCTGTGGTGCGGTCACCCGTAAGAACTATTGGTTTTGCCATGCGTTTCTCCTTTTTGTGAATAAGGACACCGCATTGAACAAGAAAGGCCGCCAATGCGGCGACCTTCGAATGATAAAAATCCATCGGTCGCCAAATTAGGACGACTGCCACCAGCACATTGCGATGATCATTGGATTTTTCATGACGGAGTTGCTATCTGCACCCAAAAGTTGTGTCAAGCGCTTGATGATGTACATGGCGCAGACCAAAAAGGGATTTTGATGAAAAACGACCCCGTAGGGATCATTCCCGCAACCTCGGCCGACCGCAGTGTAATTGCGCAGCTTATCCAGCTTTATCTTTACGATATGGCGGCCCAAACGCCCTTTGATATTGGGTCTGATGGTCGATACGACTACGCCCTTTTGGACGATTTTTGGCAATATCCCTACCTGATCTATTGGGAAAAACAGCTTGTCGGTTTCGCCTTGGTGATTGATCATTGCCCTGTGACGGGCCAATCCCCTTGCTGGTTTATGGCAGAATATTTTGTGCTGCGCCCCTATCGCGGTAAGGCAATTGGGCAGCGGGCCTTTGCGCAGATTTGCGCGCGTCATGCGGGGTTGTGGCATATCGCGGTGCAGGTGCAAAACACGTTGGCCGAGGGGTTTTGGCAGAAGATCGTGCCAAAAACCGGTCTGCAAACCCGCGCGGCGCAGTTTGACGGTGCCCACTGGCGGGTGCGCGCCTTTCAAATGAGTTAGCGCGCGGCGGGCTGTGTTCGCCCTGTTCCCGTTCCTGCCAAATCTGCGAAAAAGGTGGCGGGCCCGCAGCGGCCGTGATGGCGTGAATTTCCCGAGAGCCTGAGTGTTCAGGTGGTCGCCAGATAACAAGACCAGGATCTTGCCAGAGCCAGCAGCCTCGGAGATGCTTATCG
>JAIXVS010000304.1 GCA_027482795.1 Rhodobacter sp. | reverse complement strand
GATCGCCTCGATACTGCCAGGGGTACGGCCCAGCATCAGCTTCGCATCATCGCCCACCGCCAAGACCATTTTGCGACCATCTTTAACCTGATAGGCCACAACCGAAGGTTCGTTCAGCACAATCCCTTTGCCGCGCACATAGACCAGCGTATTCGCCGTCCCAAGGTCAATGGCCATGTCAGACGAGAAGATACCAGATAAGATGGACATGCGAGAGTTATCCTAAACTTGTGCGATGAGGCAGCCCGCGACTCAAGGATGAGGCAGGCCAAGCACCTATACTTGGCCTTGTCGCGCAGGGAAAGGCCCTAGCTTGGGCCAGTATGTATTGGGCGATGATCCGCTTGCCCCACAAAACACTGGGCCTAGGCGGGAAATATCGGCCAGCGCTGTGCCAAATCATCCAGCCCCGCGCGGATAAGGGCGCGCAGCGCATCTGGATTGACATCCGAAAGGCGGCGCAGATAAAGGCAGGATTTGCCCGTGCGATGTTTGCCCAAATCCTTTAGAATGTGGCCATAATCGCCATATCCTGGCATGATATAAATCGAGATTTCGGCCCGCCCCAGTGCAAAACCAGTTGCCAAGGCCTGCCCTGAATGCCCTGTTTCATAGCGGTATTCATAGCGCCCAAATCCCACCATCCGCCCCGCCCAGATGCGCGAAGGAAATCCCGACACCTCGCCAAAAATCTGCACCAAGTGCTGCGCTTCGGCGCGGCGCTGTGGCAGCACTTGGGCAAGAAAGGTGTCAATATCGGTATCTTGCGGGCTGGTCTTGGCCTGATCCATTGCGAAGTGCTTTCAGGTGGACATGGCCGCAATTTTGACGCGCCGCGCAAAAATTGCAACGAAAATGACCGCTGGGGAAGTTATCTTAGAACGACACCTCGGCCAAGGATGCACGGTGATCAGATGGCCACGGCATCACTTTGATATCGCTGCGCGGCCCGTCTTCGCCCAGAATTGCCGCAGAATTCACCTTTAATCCCGCCCCTTTGGCGAAGACAAAGTCAATTCGGTCGGGGTGATCATCGGTGGCTGCCTCGTCATAGCGGGGTGTCCATGTATAGGCGGGTTTGGCCACTGGGTCGGGGTAGACGGCGCGGTAGGTGTCGACAAAGCCCCCCTCGGTAAGGCGTTTGGTTGTGGGCCAAGCCACAGCAATAGGATGATGGCCCGCGTCCGCTGCGGCTTTGGTCCAATCATGATGGCTAGGCTCGTTAAAATCGCCTGTCACGAACACCGCTGCCGCGCCTTGCGCTGCTTGCATATCGGCAAACAGCACATCCATCGCAGGTTTGCGCGTGGAATTGGCAAATTCAACCGCCTGCGCTTCAGTTTTGATAAACGGGGCCGCGCCATATTCAATATCCAGCAACTGGTAGGGTTGGTAAGGGCTGTCATCAAGGTGGATGTTGAACAGCCAGACGGTTTTGCCGTTCACGTCCAAGGGCACGCCCAGATCATTTTTCGAGGCTTCGCCAATGGGATAGCGCGACAAAATCGCATTGGCCCAAAGCGCCGCGTTTTCTTGGGTTTGGTCGTAATAATAAAACCCGAGTGCATCTGCGAGTGCCTTGGCGACCGAAGGTCCAGCGGCGGGGCAATAATCTGCTTCGCAAGGGTCGGTTTCAACGCGGGTTTCCTGCATTCCGATCACATCAGGATTGGCCGCTTTTATTGCAGCAAGCGTTTCTTCAATGCCCTTATCGTCATTTGCGCCGCCGCCATAGATGTTAAAGCCGAGCACGCGCAGGGTTTCTGAATGGGCCCCCGTTGCGGCGATAATGCCCAAAAGCGCAGCCAGAATTGCATAGTTCTTCATGATTTCCCCCAATTTGCGCGCAGCCTAATCAGGCTGTGTAACAAAGCTGCGAAATTCGACGCCTAGGGCGCATCGCGCCAGCGGTTTACAATGGGATAGCGGCGATCTGTGCCAAAGGCGCGGGCGGTTAGGCGCGTACCAGGTGGGGATTGATAGCGTTTGTATTCGGCCAGATACAGCAGATGTTCTATGCGTTTGACGGTTGCCGCATCGAATCCTTCGGCCACAAGATCAGCAACACTACAATCACGGTCAACCAGCCCGTCCAGAATCGCGTCCAAAACGGGGTAGGGCGGCAGGCTGTCATCATCGCGCTGATTTTCGCGCAACTCCGCGCTGGGCGGCTTGTCGATGACCGATGGCGGGATCAGCACGCCAGCGGGGGCCAGCATAAAGGCGCGGTGATGGGCGTTGCGCCAGCGGCAGGTTTCAAAAACGCGGGTTTTATACAGGTCTTTCAGCGGGTTATACCCGCCGTTCATATCGCCATAAATCGTGCAATAGCCCACTGCCATTTCCGATTTATTGCCCGTGGTCAGCAGCATTTCGCCAAACTTATTGGACAGCGCCATCAGAAGCAGGCCGCGCAGGCGGGACTGTAGGTTTTCCTCCGTAAGCCCTTCGGGCGTGCCTGCAAACAAATCGCCCAAAGCGGCAAGGCTGGCCTCTTGCGGGCCTGAAATGGGAACGGTGTCCAAACGGCAGCCAATGGCGCGCGCGACAGCCGTGGCATCCTCAAGGCTGGCAGCAGAGGTGAACCGCGACGGCAGCATCACACAGCGCAGGTTTTCTGGCCCCAGCGCATCGGCAGCAATCGCCGCAACCAGCGCCGAATCGACCCCGCCCGACAGGCCCAGAACCGCCTTTTTGAACCCCGTCTTGCCCATATAATCGCGCAAAGACAGCACCATGGCGGTATAATCGGCCTCATATGCATCTGGCAGGGTGGCCACTGGCGCAGGCCGCGCGCGCCATCCATCTGGTGTTTCGTCAAAGTCGATATGAACAAGCGCCGTTTCAAACTGCGGCAACTGAGCGGCCAAACTGCCATCGGGGTTCAGCACAAAAGACGCGCCATCGAAGACCTGATCATCCTGCCCGCCGACCATGTTTAAATACACCAATGGCAGGCCCGTTTCTGCCACCCGCGCGCGCATCAGGCGCAGCCGCACCTCTTGCTTGGCGCGGTGATAGGGCGAGCCGTTCGGCACCAGCAAAATCTGCGCGCCCGTTTCGGCCAATGTTTCGGCCACATCGGTGTGCCACGCATCTTCGCAAATGGGCGTGCCAATGCGCAGGGGCCCAACGGCATAGGGGCCTTGCAGCGGCGCGCTGGCGAAAATGCGCTTTTCATCAAACACGCCATCATTGGGTAATTCATGCTTTAGAACAGTCGCAGTAATGCGCCCGCCTTGGCAGATGTAATAGGCATTAAACAACTGCCCGTCTGATGCCAAATGCGGCCCGCCGATGCCCAAGGCAGGGCCATCGGCGCAGGTTTTGGCCAGCGCTTCGATCTGCGCCATGGCAGCAAAGGCAAAGGCGGGTTTCACGATCAGATCTTGGGTCTGATAGCCTGTGATAAACATCTCGCTAAGCGCGACCATATTGGCCCCGCCGTCCCGCCCCGCCTGCCAAGCCGCATGGGCGGCGGCGGCATTGGCCGCAAGCGCGCCCAAAACGGGGTTCAACTGGGCAAGGGTCAGGCGAAAGGTGGCAGGCATGGGCAACTCCATAACACAGCCCTGTTCTAACATGTTCGAAGCCATTGGAAAGGGCAGGCCAGCGGATCGACCTTGTTTCACCGCGCGCGCGCCGCTAGATGTGCGCAGCATAAGACGGGGGCGCGGCGTGAAGGTTTGGGCAAAAGGCTTGGTTCTGGCTGTGGTCATGGCGGCAGCCCTGGCCGCCAGTGCGCCTGCCCGCGCCGAGCAAATTTCAAAAACCTATGCCGATGGGTCCATTTATGAAGGCAGCTTTGCGGCGGGCCTGCCCGAAGGCTATGGCACCTTTCGCCGCCTTGATGGGTTTGTCTATGAAGGCGCATGGCAGGCGGGGCAGATGCAGGGACTTGGCACCGCGCGCTACCCCAGCGGCGCGGTCTATGGCGGCGGATTTGCCGCAGGTTTGGCCGATGGGATTGGCAAAATCACCTATGCCGATGGGTCAAGCTATTTGGGCGCGTGGCGCGCAGGCAAAATCACGGGCCTTGGGCGGGCCAACTATCTTTCGGGCGAGGTGTATCAAGGCGCGCTTTTGGACGGGCAGCATCACGGCACGGGCATTTTGACCAAACCCGATGGGCAAATTTATAGTGGCACGTGGGATAAGGGCGTGATGCAGGGGGCGGGGAGGCTGACCTATCCCGATGGCGCGGTGTATCACGGGCAAATGCAGGGCGATTTGCCCCACGGTCACGGCACATTGATTGCCGCCGATGGTGCGCATTACACGGGCGATTGGCAGGCGGGGCAGATCACGGGCAAAGGCCGCCTGATCGAGGCGGACGGCACCCGCTATCAAGGCCAGTTTCGCGCAGGTCAGCGCCACGGCAACGGCGTTTTGATCTATGCCAATGGCGATACCTATCTGGGCGGCTTTGCGGATGGCCAGCGGGACGGGCGCGGCACATTTCGCAGCGCAGATGGCCGCGTTTTGGCGGGCGTTTGGGCCAAGGGCGTGATGAACGGCGAAGGTAAGCAGCGCTATGACGATGGGGCAACCTATGTCGGCGGGCTGTTGGATGGGGTGCCGCATGGGCGCGGCAAGATCACCTATGCCGATGGCACGGGATATGATGGCGAATGGCAGCGCGGCATTCCACACGGGCGCGGCGCAATCACCTATGCCAATGGCACATCTTATGATGGGCAATGGCTGCGCGGCATTCAGCATGGCCAAGGCGTGGCGGTGTACAGCGATGGCAGCCGTTTTGTAGGCACCTTCGAGAAAGGCCAGCCCAACGGCATCGGCACCATGACCCACCCCGATGGCGAGGTGTTTTTTGGCACATGGAAAGACGGGCAGCGCGATGGCTTTGGCGAGGTTAAGGGCGGCAGCGATGGGCGGGCCTATAAGGGCGGCTTTCGCCAAGGCCTGTACGAGGGGCAGGGCAGCCTGACGGCGGGCGATGGCTTTGCCTATGAAGGGCGCTGGAAGGCGGGGTTGATGAACGGCAAAGGCGCGGCGCGCTATGCTAATGGTGACAGCTATGTGGGCGGGTTTTTGAACGGCTTGCGCGATGGGCGCGGCGTGCTGACCCGCGCGGATGGCACCATCGAATCGGGCATTTGGCGGGCAGATGTGCTGCGTGCGCCCGACCAGGTTTTTCCCTAAACCACCTCGCCTTTTGCCAGCTTTGCCATCAGCCTGTCGCCGTCGGCCAAGACATTGGCGCGGTGAGTTTCGGCCATGTTATCCCAAACGCGGTACATCTGGCCCATGCGCGCATTGCTGGTAAACCGCGCGCGGTGGCGGTGCAGGAAATGCCAGTACAGGCTGTTAAAGGGGCAGGCTTTATCGCCCGTTTTGGCGCTAACATCATAGGCGCATCCCTTGCAGTAATCGGACATGCGGTTGATGTAAGCCCCTGAGGATATATAAGGTTTGCTGGCAATCACTCCGCCATCGGCGAATTGGCTCATCCCCAAAGTGTTGGGCGCGCAGACCCATTCGACCGCGTCGATATAGACCGACAAATACCATTCATGCACCATCGCGGGGGCAACGCCCGCCAGCAGGGCAAAGTTGCCCGTTACCATTAGGCGCTGAATATGATGGGCATAGGCATGGGTTTGTGTCTGCCCAACGGCCGCGCCGATACAGGCCATTTTGGTGGGCCCGCCCCAATACATAGCGGGCAGTTTTCCCTGCGCATTCAATGCGTTGCGCGTCAGATATTCTGGCCCATGCAGCAGGTATATCCCGCGCATGTATTCGCGCCAGCCGATGATTTGGCGGATGAAACCCTCGACAGCCTCAATCGGCGCGCGGCCTGCATGGAATTCGGCCTCGGCCAGTTGGCACACCTCTAACGGGTCTAGCAGGCCAAGGTTTAGGTAGGGTGAGATCAGCGCGTGCGACAGGAACGGATCGCCGCGCAGCATCGCGTCTTGCTCGGCCCCGAATCGGGGTAGGGAATGGGTGATGAAATGGTTCAGGGCAATCAGGGCATCGGCGCGGGTCGTGGCCCAGCCAAAATCATTTAGCGCGCCGAAATGGTTGAACCTGCTGCGCACCAATTCGATAACCTCGCGCGTTTCGGAATCGGGGGCAAAGCGGGGCGGCTTTGGGCGCAGCATGTCGGGCGCGGCTGGTTTGCGGTTTTCGGCATCGAAATTCCAGCGGCCCAAAAGGGGCTGATCGCCGTCCATCAGCAGGCCCGCTTTGCGGCGCATCTCACGGTAGAAATACTCCATCCGCAGTTGCTTTTTGCCTGCCGCCCAAGTGGTGAATTCGGATTCGGAACACATGAATCGCGTGTCGGGCAGGGTTGTAACGGGAATGGGGCAGGCATCCAGCGCGGCGCGCAGGCGGTGGTCGCCCGCTTGGGTGGTGATAACTTCGCCCGCGCCAAATTCGGCGGCGCGGCGGATAATCTCGCCCACCATGGACTGGGTATTTTCGGCATCGTCCAGCTTGGTATAGGCGACGGTGTGGCCCTGCGCGCGCAGGGCGCTGGCGAACTTGCGCATCGCGGTCAAGAACAGCACGATTTTTTGGGGGTGGTGGGGGGTATAAGTGGCTTCGCCCATCACCTCGGCCATCACCACAATATCGCCAGCGCGGGCGGCGGTTAGGGCAGATAGGCTGGGGGTAAGCTGGTCGCCAAGGATCAGGATAAGGCGGGCTACCACGGTATAGCCTTACCCTGCCAGTCAAAGAATTGGCCTGTGTTTGCCGCCGTAAGACCCTGCAAAACATGCAAAATATTCTGCGCGGCCTGATCTGGCGGGGTGGTGGGATGGTTGCCCGAATAATTCGCGCCAAGGCTGGTGGCCACAGTGCCAGGATGGATCAGCGCCACGCAAGCAAGGGGGTGCGTGCGGGCGATTTCAATGGCGGCAGTGTGGAAAAACTGGTTCAGCGCGGCCTTGGCGGCGCGGTAGCTGTGCCAGCCGCCAAGGGCATTATCGCCAATGCTGCCGACACGGGCAGATAGGGCGGCGATATGCGCGGGGCGCTCGCGCGGGATCAGGCGCAGGGCGTGTTTCAGCACAAGCGTTGGGCCAAGGGCGTTCAGCGCAAACTGCGCCGACATGGCGGCAGCGTCCAGCGCGCGCAGCGATTTTTCGGGTTTTGCGCCGTTCAGTTCCAGCGCCCCAGTGGCGATGAGTATGCGGTCAAAGGGTGCCTCTAGCGCGCCAAGATGGGCGGCGATGGATGCCTCATCGGTAATGTCCAGCCCGTGCTGGCTGCGAGATAGACCGATGGCATTTGGGCCAGAGGCGGCCAGCAGCGCCGCCCCAATCCCGCCCGATGATCCGATGATAAGCGTGCGCATTTTGGTAGGGTTCCCGTCTTGTCATAACTGTGGATTGGGAAGTAGGGGGCAGGCCCCTAAAGGCAATCACCAAAGCGCGGAATCAAGGCGCTTTAGCGCCGCCGCGTTGCGCCCCACTTCGGGGACTTACGCGGCCCCACTGGGGCCACGGTTCCCCTTCGCATCCCGCACGGGAGGGCGCACTTCAACGCTTGCGCCTAGAACCAACGTCGGGGGAACGGAGCCATAAAGCGCCTCGAACTTCTGGGGAGCGCCCGCCCGAGGGAGGGCGCAGCGCTGTTTGGTCTCTTTATGGCCCAAAAAGCCGCCAAACTTTTTTCCCCCGCCCCCCTTTTCATTCCAAACGGCTTGGGTATAGTCAGTCGTATGACAACGCTTGCACTCCTTGCTGTAATGACGCTTGCCTTGGCTGCCCAGCCAAGCCTTCGTCCTGCGCTGCTGCTCCTTACCCGCCGCTGAGCGTGCCTTTGGGCGCGACCGCTCGGCTAGGACAGCGCCCAAGATGCAGCAAAGACAGCAATAGGATTTCCTAAAATGACCGATAAATCTGCGCAGCCGCGCGTGATGATTTTTGACACCACTTTGCGCGATGGCGAACAAAGCCCAGGCGCGACCATGACCCATGACGAAAAGCTGGAAATCGCCAGCCTGCTGGACGAGATGGGCGTTGATATCATCGAAGCAGGCTTTCCCATTGCGTCCGAAGGCGATTTTGCCGCGGTGACCGAAATTTCCAAGGCCGCGAAGAACAGCACGATTTGCGGGCTGGCGCGGGCCAATTTCAAAGATATTGACCGCTGCTGGGAGGCGGTGAAACACGCCAAATCCCCCCGCATTCACACCTTTATTGGCACCTCGCCCCTGCACCGCGCCATTCCAAACCTGACGATGGACGAGATGGCGCAGCGCATTCATGACACAGTGACGCACGCGCGCAATCTGTGCGACAATGTGCAATGGTCGCCCATGGATGCCACCCGCACCGAACATGATTACCTGTGCCGCGTGGTGGAAATTGCCATTAAGGCAGGGGCCAGCACCATCAATATTCCCGACACTGTAGGCTATACCGCCCCGCGCGAATCGGCCGATTTGATCCGTATGCTGCTGGAGCGGGTGCCAGGCGCGGATAGCATTATCTTTGCCACCCATTGCCATAATGATTTGGGTATGGCCACGGCGAATGCGCTGGCGGCGGTGGATGCAGGCGCGCGGCAGATTGAATGCACGATCAATGGTTTGGGCGAACGCGCGGGCAACACCGCGCTGGAAGAGGTCGTCATGGCGATGAAGGTGCGCAACGATATTATGCCGTACCAGACGGGCATTGATACGACCAAAATCATGAACCTGTCGCGGCGGGTGTCGGCGGTTTCAGGCTTTGCCGTGCAGTTTAATAAGGCGATTGTCGGCAAGAACGCCTTTTTGCACGAAAGCGG
>JAIXVS010000107.1 GCA_027482795.1 Rhodobacter sp. | reverse complement strand
ATGATTGCCACAGACGGCGTGTTTTCGATGGATGGCACCTATGCCAAGCTGGGCGATATCGCGGCGCTTGCGGAAAGATATGGGGCCATCACGATGGTGGATGATTGCCATGCCACGGGCTTTACGGGCCCGCAGGGGCGCGGCACGCCTGCGCGCGCGGGGGTGAAGATTGATCTGATGACGGGCACTTTGGGCAAAGCGCTGGGCGGCGCGCTGGGGGGGTATATCGCGGGCCCGCAGGCGGCAATTGACCTCCTTCGCCAACGCGCGCGGCCCTATCTGTTTTCTAACGCGCTGCCCCCTGCTGTGGTGGGTGCGGGCCTTGCGGCACTGGATATTATTGAGGGCGCAGATGATCTGCGGGCGCGTCTGGTGGATAACGCGCGCTATTGGCGCGCAGGGCTGGCGGGGCTGGGCTTTGATCTGATTGCGGGGGATCACCCGATTATTCCCGTGATGCTGGGGGATGCGAAACTGGCGCAATCCTTTGCCAGCGCGCTGTTTGATCGCGGCGTTTTGGCCCCTGCCTTTTTCTTTCCCGTGGTGCCCAAAGGGGCCGCGCGCATCCGCACGCAAATGAGCGCGGCCTTATCGCTGGATGATCTTGACACGGCCCTTGCCGCCTTTGCAGGGGCTGCTAAAGATGTGGGGATTACGCTATGACAAACACCACTATGCCCGCACTGGTTAAAGCTGCGCCTGGCCTTGGGCTAGAATGGCAAACCCGCCCCATTCCCGATATTGGCCCCGATGATGTGCTGATCCAAATCACCAAAACAGGGATTTGCGGCACCGATATTCACATCTGGAACTGGGACGCATGGGCCGCGCGCACCGTGCCGCTGGGCCTGATCACAGGCCATGAATTTGCAGGGCGGATCGTGGCGATGGGGGCCAATGTGCAGGGCCTGACCCTTGGCCAGCGCTGTTCGGGCGAGGGGCATTTGATTGGCCACAGCTCGCGGCAATCGCGGGCGGGTAAGTTTCACCTAGACCCCGAAACGCGCGGCATTGGCGTGAACGAACAAGGCGCTTTTGCAGGGTTTCTGCGCCTGCCTGCGTTTAACGTGGTGCCACTGCCAGATAGCATTTCCGATGAGATTGGCGCGATTTTAGACCCGCTGGGCAATGCCGTGCACACCGCGCTGTCGTTCGATTTGGTGGGCGAGGATGTGCTGATCACGGGCGCTGGCCCCATTGGCATTATGGCGGCGGCGGTGGCGCGGCATGTGGGCGCGCGCCATGTGGTGATTACCGATATAAACCCCGCGCGGCTGGAACTGGCCGCAGCGGTGACCAGTTGTACGCCCGTGAATGTGGCAAACGAGGATTTGCGCGACGTGATGGCGCGGCTGAAAATGACCCAAGGCTTTGATATTGGGATGGAAATGTCAGGCAGCCAAGCCGCCCTTGACCAGATGATAGATGCGTTGGTCATGGGCGGGCGCATTGCGATGCTGGGGATACCGCCCGGAAAATCGCCCGTCGATTGGTCGCGCATTGTGCTGCGCGCCATCACCATCAAAGGCGTCTATGGGCGCGAGATTTTCGAGACGTGGTATAAAATGATCGCCATGCTGGAAAACGGGCTGGACGTGAGCCGCGTGATCACCCACCACTTTCCCGCCCGCGATTTTGCCAGCGGATTCAATACGATGCGCGCAGGATCATCGGGCAAGGTGGTTCTGGATTGGACGTGATGGGCAGGTAGGTCATGGTGGAGGCGGGTACCGGAATCGAACCGGTCTTCATGGATTTGCAATCCAGTGCATAGCCTGCCTGCCCACCCGCCAACGGGTTTCAGATAGTCCATGGCGGGGCGGGGTGCAAGTGGGGAATTGGCGTCGGGTTTGCGTATGGTTTGCGTATTGCATCCGTATTGCATCCGTCCCTACACGCAGCATACGCCAAAGGGCTGGTCACGCACCAATGCTTTGCCTAAGGTTGCGAAAAAGTTAAAGGTCCCTCATGTCTTTGATTGCCCCGTTCATTGCCCAAGTGCAGGATAAATACAAATCGGGCGTGGCGCGTGAACACGCCTATCGCCCAGCGCTGGAAACCCTGCTGAAGGCGCTGGACAACAACCTAAACCCCATCAACGACGCAGCCCGCATCGGCGTGGGCGCGCCCGATTTCATCATCCTGAAAGACAGCATCCCGATTGGATACCTAGAGGCTAAGGACATCGGCCTTGACCTGCGCAAGATGAACGGGGCCAACATGGCGCAGCAGGCCCGCTACCTTGGCGCGCTGCCGAACCTGATTTACACCAACTGCCTTGATTGGGATTTCTACCGCAATGGGCAACTGATCGCATCGGTCACCATTGCCGACTATCTGATGGGCATTCAGCCACGGCCCGATGATTATGCCGCGCTTGAATCCCTTCTGCGCGATTTTGTCACCCAGCGCCCGCAAACCATCACCTCGCCATCCGACCTTGCCGCGCGCATGGCAGGTAAGGCGCAGCTGATCAAAGACGTGCTTTTCAAAACACTGGCCGAAGACCCCACATTTAACAGCGAACTCGGCGGCCATTACAAAGCCTTCCAAAACCAACTGATCCACGATATTTCCCCCGCCGATTTCGCCGATATCTATGCCGAAACCATCGCCTATGGCATGTTCGCGGCCCGCCTGCATGACACATCCCTAAACACCTTTTCGCGGGTCGAGGCGCATGACCTGCTGCCCAAATCCAACCCGTTCCTGCGCCAACTGTTTGGCTTTATCGCAGGGCCAAACTTGGACGAGCGTATCAAATGGGTGATTGACGACCTTGCCGAAGTCTTCCGCGCCGCTGATGTGGCGAAAATCATGTCGGGCTTTGGCCGCCTGACGGGCCAGCAAGACCCGTTTTTGCATTTCTATGAAACCTTCCTTGGCGCATATGATGCCAAAAAGAAAAAGGCGCGCGGCGTGTGGTATACGCCCGAACCTGTGGTGAATTTCATCGTGCGCGCGGTGGATGATGTGCTGAAATCGGAATTTAACCTGCGCGATGGGCTGGCCGATACGCAGCAAATCACGGTCGATTGGGACACGGGGCAATCGGATAACAAAGGCGCAGTCACCGTGCGCAAGGATATGCACCGCGTGCAGATATTAGACCCCGCCACGGGCACGGGCACATTTTTGGCCGAGGTGATTAAACACATCGCCCCCACGATCAAGGCGAACGCCCCCGGCAACTGGTCGCACTATATCGAACAAAACCTCATCCCCCGCCTGCACGGGTTTGAACTGCTGATGGCATCCTATGCCATGTGCCATATGAAATTGGACATGATCCTAACCGAACTGGGGTATAAGCCCACAGGCGCGCCGCCGCGATTGGGGGTCTATCTGACCAACAGTTTGGAACAGGGCGACCGCGATGTGCGCGATTTGTTTATGGCCAAATGGCTGAGTGATGAGGCGCGCGGCGCATCCACCATCAAACGCCAAACGCCGATTATGTGTGTGGTGGGCAACCCGCCCTATTTGGGCGAGGGGGGCGCATCCACGGGCTGGATGGGCGCGCTGATGGAGGATTACAAAAAAGAACCAGGCGGGGCCGAAAAACTGCGCGAGAGGAACCCGAAATGGATCAATGATCTATATGTCAAATTCCTGCGTCTATCGTCGCATTTGATTGAAAAGAATGGCGAAGGGGTTTTGGGGTTTATCACCAACCACGGCTATTTGGACAACCCCACCTTTCGCGGGATGCGGTGGCACCTGCTGAAGACATTCGATAAAATCTGGGTGCTGGATTTGCACGGCAATGCCAAAAAGAAAGAGGTCGCCCCAGATGGCGGGGCGGATAAGAATGTGTTCGACATTATGCAAGGCGTGTCGATTATCATTGCGGTGAAGAAAAAGGGTAAGGGGCAAAAGGCGCTGGCGCAGGTGATGCAGGGCGATCTGTGGGGCGCGCGGGCGGCGAAATATGCGGCTTTGCAGACGGGCACGCTGGCGGGGGGGCTGTTTACAAAGCTGGAGACACCCGCGCCGCAATACCCGCTGGTGCGGCGGAATTTTGACGCGCAGGCGGTCTATGAGGCGGGCTTTGCGATCAATGCGTTTATGCCCGCCAATTCGGTGGGCATCGTCACTGCGCGCGACAGCCTAACCATTGATATAGACAAGGAAACCCTTTGGGCGCGGGTGCGCGATTTCGCAAACCTGCCGCCCGAAGAGGCGCGCAGCAAGTATGATCTGGGCAAGGATGTGCGCGATTGGCGGGTGGACTGGGCGCAAAAGGATGTGCGCGATCATTTGGATCATACCCGCATTGTGCCGATAGCCTATCGCCCCTTTGATACGCGCCAGACATTTTACACGGGCAATTCGCGGGGGTTTATTTGTTACCCGCGAGATGAGGTGATGCGGCATATGGTGTATGGCGACAATTTGGCATTTTGCATACCAAGTATCACCAAAGACGGACTTGGTGGAATAGTTGTTGATTCAATAGCTGGCCACAAAGCTTACAGTGCGTATGATATAAACACACTTTTCCCCCTCTACCTCTACCCCTCCGAACAAGACCTTGACCAATCCCGCCGCGTCAACTTTGACCCTGCGTTGTTCAAGGCTTTGCAAGACAAGGCCGCCGATTCCGAACATGGCACGCCAGACGAGGTGGCGATGTTTGACTATATCTACGGGGTGCTGCACTGCCCCGCGTACCGGCAAACCTATGCCGAGTTCCTGAAAATCGACTTCCCCCGCATCCCGTGGCCTGCCAGCCCTGATGCCTTTTGGGACATATCCGCCAAGGGGGCGCAACTGCGCGCGCTGCACCTGATGCAGCCCGCCGCCATTGGGGCCACCCCTTATCCCTTTGAAGGCAATGGCGATTCTGTGGTGGAAAAACCGCGATTCGAGGGTGGGCGGGTGTGGATCAACGACAGCCAATCCTTTGGCAACGCCCCCGCAGTGGCGTGGGAGTTTTACATCGGCGGCTATCAACCCGCGCAGAAATGGCTGAAAGATCGGCGCGGGCGGGCGCTGTCATGGGACGACATTCGCCATTACCAAAGCATCCTGAAAATCTTGTCCGAAACCGCGCGGATTATGGAAACGATTGATATGGCGCTATAAAAACCAAAAAGGCGCAGCAAGCTGCGCCTTTTTGCGTTTCATCCAGATGGAGCGGGCGAGGCGATTCGAACGCCCGACCCTAACCTTGGCAAGGTTATGCTCTACCCCTGAGCTACGCCCGCACCGTCTGGATGAGGGTGAATTAAGGCTTTGCGCGCCCCCCCGCAAGAGGGAAAACGCACCTTTTTGACAGTTTTATGATTTTCTGGCGCGGCCCATGATCTGCTGCGCGGCGTCCACAATGGCGTGGGCGATAAAATCCAATTCCGCATCCGTCAGGCGGGTGGGCAGGCGCACATCACAGGCGCGCATCAGCATGGCGCGGGTTTGGGGCAGCTGCGGCGCGGGGCCAAGGAATTCCCAATTCCAAAACGCGCGCGCGTTGCCTTCGGACAGGCCAAAGATTTGCACCGTCACGCCGCGCGCCTTGGCGGCGGCTTGGAACGCCATCGCCTGCGCGTCTGACCAATCATCCGACAGGTTGAACTGAATGGAATCGGGGGCGCGTTCCTCGGCGGGCAGAGCGTTTGGCACGGTCAGCCAATCGCAATCGTTCAGCACATCTGCCACACGGTCATGCCCCGCGCGGCCCTTGGCCACACGGCTTTCCAGCGCGGGCAGTTGCGGGCGGATCACGGCGGCAGAAAGGTTTTGCATCCGCAAATTATACAGCGGCAGTTTGTTCTGCCAGTGGCAATAGCTGTTTTGCAGGCCCGGATGTTTCTTCCAATTCTGCTCATACGCGCCCGACATAATCACGGCGCGGGCGGCGATTTCGGGATCATCGGTAATCATGATCCCGCCTTCGCCAGCGTTGATCATCTTATAGGATTGGAAACTGAAACAGCCCACTTTCCCAATCGTTCCAATATTGCGGCCATGCCATGTGGTGCCCAGCGAATGGGCGGCGTCCTCGATCACGGGAATGCCGCGCGCATCGCACAGCGCCATGATCGCGTCCATATCCGAGGTGTGGCCGCGCATGTGCGAAATCATCACGGCAGCCGCATCGCCCAATTTGGCGGCAAAATCGGCCATATCGACGCGGTAATTATCGCCCACCTCGACCAAAACAGGCACGCATTCGGCGTGAACAATGCTGGATGGCACGGCGGCAAAGGTAAAGGCGGGGATCAACACCTTGGCCCCGCGCGGAAGGTCTAACGCCTTGAGAGATAAGAACAACGCAGCCGAGCAGGACGAGACCGCCAGCGCATAGCGCGCGCCCAGCAGGGCGGCAAATTCTGCTTCCAGCAGGGCCACGGGCGCGCCTTCGGGCGCTGTATACCGAAACAAATCGCCCGATGTCAGCAAGCGTTCAATTTCTGCCCGCGCCGCATCTGGGATGGGTTCGGAAGCATGGACATCAGGGGCTTGGGCGGGGTCGTATTCGCGGGTTAGCAATTGTCCATCTGGGGCCATGATCGCAGCTTTCCTTAAACTCAGTTGTAGATATGCTTAAAGCGTATGGATGTAACATGAAAGTGACAATTGCGACTGTTTCTGACCTGCGGCGATTTGTTGCCCAGTTTGCAACGGTGCAATTGCCGCTGGGGGTGGATAGGGGCTTTGCCCCTCTGTGCCTGCGGCCCATTCACCCCAGGATATTTTTAGAGCAAGGAAGCAGGCAGAATGGTCTGCTGCTTCCTT
>JAIXVS010000061.1 GCA_027482795.1 Rhodobacter sp. | reverse complement strand
TGGCGGGGTTTATCCATTCGTCTGGCCTGCTAAAGGAAACGGCCGTTCATGATTATGACCTGATCCGCTGGCTGCTGGGCGATGAGGTGGCCGAGGTTTATTTAATGGCGGACGCGCTGATCAATCCCGATTACCTAACCGTGGGCCAGATTGACACGACGACGACCACGATCCGAATGTCGCGCGGCACGCATGTTACAGTGCTGAATTCCCTGCGCGCCGCCTTTGGCTATGACCAGCGGCTAGAGGTTTTGGGAACGCTGGGGCAAGCCAGCGTTGGCAATGTGGTCACATCGCAGCTTGTTGTGTCAACCGTGCAGGGTGTGACGGGCGAAAAACCCCATTTCAGCTATTTTCAGCGCTATGCCGAAGCCTACCGCGCCGAAATGCTGGATTTCGCCGCTGCCGTCGCAAATGGTGCGCCCGTGACCCCCGATGCTATGGATGGTTTGCGCGCGTCGGAAATAGCCGAAGCGGCGATCTTGTCGATGACACGCAAGCGGCCTGTCAGCCTATAACGGCAGCCTCGCGCGTTTCGGAGCGATGCAGCGCGTGAAAATCGGCCAGAACGCGCCTAACCTTGCGCTGGGGGGTGACCAATTGAATGCAATCAACGCGCAGAACACGAAAGGCTTGGGCGGTTTCGCAATAGGTTGTCAACATCCAAATATGTGACGTTAAATCCAAATACAGCGCTCGTAAATCGCTGTGCGATAGAGTGTTCTGAAACTGACCTGCCACTGGTCTTTCATCCAGCCACGACCGGAGCCCTTTGGCTATTTACGCCTGTTGGAGCGGGGTGAGCAATCGCCCGGCGCGCGGAACTTTCGTCGCGTGCGGCGGGACGGGCGATTGCGTTGATCAGCTACCCACGCTCGGCCATGCCCGGCACTGCTGCCTGCATCGTATAGAACGCCGCAGAAAGGTTGACTGCGATGATCCCATCCCAAATATCTTGGGTCACATCTGGCAACGCTGCAGTCTTCTGGATGCCAGCATTATTGATAAGAATATCCAAGGGATGCCAGGCATTTACTGCGTCGACCAAAGATTTAATCTGCGCGGGATCGCGCAAATCGCCCGGAAAGAAACGTGCCTCTTCGGCACCCGACTCTAAAAGTTGCCGACAGGCATCCTTTTGTTGCGCGTCCGTGGCAATACCATGCACCGCAATCCGCGCGCCCGCTTTGGCAAGTGCGGTGGCAACGGACAGGCCAATTCCCTGAACCGATCCAGTGATCAGTGCTGTCCTGCCAACAAGCTTCATCCGTCGTCTCCTATTTTTACTTGGATAATGAAAGTGCGTGCACCGCTTGACGCCCTTGGATTTTGTAAAGCCTACTGCCGCGCCCAAAGGCAGCTGCAGGCAGGTTCAGGTCTTTAGTAGGGCAGACGAACAAAGCACCTATCATTATCCACGAATTCGTTCTTTGAAGTCGTCGCCTCTGCCCCGCATTAAG
This sequence comes from Rhodobacter sp., assembly GCA_027482795.1. Lineage (GTDB taxonomy): Bacteria > Pseudomonadota > Alphaproteobacteria > Rhodobacterales > Rhodobacteraceae > Cypionkella. Next base: position 7,264 of record JAIXVS010000061.1, on the reverse strand, counting down.
CTTGCGTTCGGCAGAAAAAAATATTCGTAGAACTACTTAGTTTCATAAGCGGTAGCGGGAACGCTCGATCCCATCGTAAATTGGCACGGGCCAATCCTTATCGCCCCCTGTCTTGATTCCAATTCGTGATGGGGGCGTGGTTTGCGATGGTCTTGTATCAAAGGCTGCGTTCAGGTGACACTTCATGGGCGGATTTGGCATCTGGGGCGTAATAAGGCAAGAATTGCGGTTGTGACGGGGGCTGCGGGTGGTCTTGGGCGGGCAATTTGCGCTCGGATGGGCTGCATGTGGTGGGGCTTGATATCAATGCAGCGGGTCTTGACAGCATGGCAAGTGCGCAATTTTCTGGCAATGTAGTTGGACTGACCGACTCTACCGCAATTTCTGCGGTTTTTGCGCAGATCGGCAAGGATTATGGCGGCATTAATGTCTTGGTCAACAATGCGGGAACTTGCTTTATGTCCGATTTTCCGAACATTCCCGCCGCAGAGTTGGAGAGCTAGATGACGCTGAATTTCTCAGGCGCTTTTCATTGCTGTCAGGCAGCGGCTCACTTGATGGCGGGACGCTCTGGCGTGCGCAAGATTGTCAATATCAGCTCAAGCGGGGCCTATAATTTCGATGTGTTCGACCCACCACATTACCGCGCCTCAAAGGCGGCGCTGGACACATTGACCAAGGACTTGGCCCGTCGTTATGCGCGCGACAAGATCGCGGTCAATTCGGTGGCACCTGTGATGACCGAAATTCCGCAGTTCAACGTGCTGACCAAGGATGTTTTGGACCGCGCCATCGCCGCCATGTAACATGGCTAGGCGATGCGGCCATCTGAGGTCGCGGCTTGGGTCGGCTTTTTGATATCCCCCGCGGGCGATATCAGCAGTGGCAATGCCATTATCCTAAACCAAGGCCGCGACGTCAGGTGAACCAATGCGAGGCTTTGGGCAGGTTGGGCCATTGCTGCGGGCAGTGGCCGAAGAACACTTGCGGGTTCCTGTCCCGCGCCAAACGCATCAACCGATCCCCGTGACGTACCGCCAAAATCACATCCCAGGAACCGACAAAACCCTCATCAATCTCGGATGGTCGGCTGATCGCATCTGATGTCAGCAATACCCAACCGCTTTGTGGTACTTTGACCATAAAAGCCAACTATCCTGGCCCAAACACAACAGCATCTCAAACCCCTATCCAAGCGTGATATCTTGGGTGACGAGATGAAATTCACGCTCTGGCCACTCCGTAGCCTGCTTGCCTGTCAAATATAGCGGGCGCGGCAAGGTGCGCTCGGCTGCGGCAATCACGATCGGCACATCCGCAAAGCCATGCCTATGGCCGCCTTGGTTAATTTGGGTGTGGCTTTGGATCATCAGGCTCACGTCAGATTTCGCGTGGCCCAGTTTGGCCAACTGCACTTCTCGCGTATTGTCGGGCTAGACTTGCAACACGCGACCAAAGCTGCCAAGCCCATCCTAAACGGTCGCGGCTTGTGCATCGCGAGTGTATTTTTCGGGAAAGCCCGTGTCTGTAGGGCAAATAGACAGGGCAAAGACCGTCTGCACTCCGGTGAAGTTAATGTTTCCTGTAAACCAGCCGCTGCGGGGACCGTCTTATACTTGATTCAGCGAGGGCGGGTGTTTTGCCGATGGGGGCTAGGAGTTTCAGATTGGACGCGGCGCAACGTTCCGACCTTGAGCGGTTGGTTCGGGGTTGCGGTGTAAAAGACTGGGGCAAGGCATTGTCCGAGCTGCATAAAAGGGTTGAGAGCAGCATCGTTGCATGGATGGAGTTGAAGGCACTGCAGGTGACGCCTCAGGACGTTGTGCAGCTGTCGGGCCTTGTGGCCCTGCTGACCGCGTCCTCTCAGCCCAGCATCGGGCTGATCCGCACGCGCGTCGCCGCCCTTTCCTTGGGGATCGTCAGAGAGATCGAAGGCCGCGCATCTCGCCTATCGGATCACGCGCCAAGGTTTCACCCGATTGGCCTCGGCTTGAAGACATGGGCGCGAGGGGCCACGTCAGACGAACTCGTCACACTCCTGACGGGCTGCTTGGTACAGGGCGGACAATTCGTAGCGGGGCGCAATCGTCCCAAAGGCAAAAAATCTGCGCCGCGCTTTGAAGCGTCGGCAGCCGCACGACCCAATACGCCCACGAACGGGGAAGGCTGTGCCGGCGGCCGCCCGACCCGCGACGACCTGTGGACGTTGATCAGCTATCTGGCGATCGACTGGCTTTTGTCCACAGGTCGCCAACCAGACAAAGGGCGCAGCGACGAGACGCCCTTTGGCGCGCTGGCGTTTATGGTTTTCCGGTGGATCGGCGAGGGAGAGAAGGCTGCCCATAGCCTTCGGACCTATTGGAACCGGCCCAAGCCGCGACCAAAAAAGAAGAAGTCGGCAGCCCTGTCACAGGGTTAACGCCAGCGCGGTTTTTGGGCGTCACGTATCGTGCTTCGCATGACCCAACACGTGCTCCCCATTGCCGCAAAGGCCCGCCCCCAACCCGCAGCTTCGGCTGATGGGGCGGATGAGGTTCATGCGGCTTTGGTGGCACTGGTGCGGGCATTGGCACGATCGCATGCACGGCGCTGGGTTGCGGAGCAATCAGCGGCGGGAGGGCCTGGCCATGACGAAGGCTAAACGGAGTGACCGTGGCTTTGTACCTCCCAACACACCTCTGCCCACGCTTTTGTCGGTTTCGGCTGTGGCCATTGAGCTTTCTGTTTCGACCAAAACGGTGCGCCGTTTGATCGAACGCGGGTCGCTTCCAAGCTGCCGCGTTGGGCGTTTGGTGCGCATCCGCGCGGTGGATTTGGCGGAGTTTGTAGCGTCTGGAACCGGTGTTTGAGGGGGCTGTCGGGATGGTTTGGACACCATTTCGGCACTGTTTTGGGGTAGTTTTGATCTAATTTTGCATGATCATTACATACTGTTTTTGTTATATTAGTTATGTTTTTGCTCAAGTCCACTTGCTATTTTATGTCTAGATTTTCACGTTTATACCTGCTATGTCCACGTCAGTCACTAGGGGTCCACTCATGTCCACGAAGAACTTCTCACGCGTTTCACTTTTCACCTTGCAGGAGGTGATCGACGCGCTCGCGCTGCGCGAGGACCTGAGCGCACAGCGCCGCTTAGATCTGCGCTCATCTTTGCGCACATTTTCCAAAGCACTTGGCAAGACGCCCGATCAGGTGCCTGCGGACATCGGCGCTTTAAACAGCCAGATTGCTGGCCTGACGGCGCAGATGGTGGGCTTGTCTGCGCCACGCTGGGCGAATGTGAAGTCTGGGCTGACGGCGGCTTTGACGCTGACGGGGGCTAAAGTGGTACCAGGCAAGCGGCGTGGTCCGTTATCGCCGGACTGGTCGGTTTTGTTGGATCAGGTAGACGATCGCTACGAGCGTTCAAGATTGTCGCGGTTTATGAGTTGGTGCACGGCTGAGGGGATTGCACCTGCAGACGTGAACCAAAGCGATGTGGACCGCTTTGTCGTGGCCTTGGCCAAGGAGAGTTTGGTTGAGCGCCCACGGGCTGTCCACCGCGACTTGGCTTTGGCATGGGATCGTTGTCGCGCCACTGTGGCTGGCTGGCCAGATGTTGAGATTGCTGTGCCTAACTACAGCCGCGCCTATGCTCTGGCGGAAAGCGATTTCTCAGACGCCTTCGTGCGGGATGTCGATGCTTATCTGCATCATCTGGCGGTGGTCGATCCATTTGAAGATACCCCGCGCCAAGCGATGGCACCGACCACCCTGCGCGATACAAAGCTGCGTATCTATCAACTTGCCAGCGCCCTTGCGCAAAGCGGGCGCGATCCGAAGACCATCGCGGCGTTGAGCGATCTTGTGGCCCCCGAGGCTGCCAAAGCAGCTTTGCGTGTGCAGCACGAGCGCAATGGCAAGCGCAAGACTGGCCAGTTGGCGAACTACGCGAGGACGTTGATTTCTGCCGCACGTCACTGGGTCAAGGCATCCGAGGAGGATCTCGAGAAGTTGCGCGCAATAGGCCGCAGCATTACGCCCAAGTCCAGCGGCATGACTGACAAAAACCGCGCCCGCCTGCGCCAGTTTGATGATGAGGCAGCCGTACAACGCCTGATCAGCCTGCCAGCGCGAGTGTTTGACAATTTGCCAGCTGTGGGCAAGCTGTCTCTTGCACAGGCTCTGCGCGCGCAATCCGCGCTTGCCATCGCGATCCTGATGCTTGGCGCGCCTGTGCGGATTAAAAACCTCGCAAGCCTGCAGATCGGGGTGCATATTTTGAGCATCCGCACAGATGTGCGCCACCTTGTGCTGCCCGCCGCTGAGGTCAAAAACACCAGAGACCTTGAGTTTGTGCTTTCGCCCACGATCTGCAAATACATCGACATCTATAATGCCCGCTGCCTGCCCATCCTCGCGCGCGGCGGCAGCACTTATCTGTTCCCCAACACCACGGGCGGAGCCAAAACCCCCGGCAGCCTGAGCGTGCAGATCCAGACATTCGTCAGACGCGAGGCGGGGCTGATCCTGAACGTCCACTTAGCGCGGCATCTGTCGGCGAAGCTGTATCTCGAACGCAATCCGGGCGATTATCCTACCGTCCAAATGCTGCTTGGGCATAAAGACCTGCAAACCACTCTGCGGGCCTATGTTGGAATGGAATCGCAACATGCCATCGGGCGCTTTGACAAAATGATGGCCGATATGTTGGAGGGCGCGCAATGACACGAAAGAGTAAAACATCAGCGCTCCCCACAGTCAAAACCCCTCTGCCCGTGTCTGACTGGCCCGCCTTTGACCGCACAACTTGGCTCGAGGCCAAAGCCCCCGCGGATATCTTCGATAACCCGCATCGCGGCAGTGATTGGGCAAATGCCTCTTGGCGCAAAGCCGAGGTCGGCTATGGCCGCTGGCTGCGCTGGTTGACCTTGCATCATCCCGATCAATTGGCCCTTCCGCCCGAGGCACGCTTGACCGAAGATCTGCTGCGCGCATGGCATGCCAGTTTGGCCGCAACGCTAGCCCCGATGTCGCAACTCTCGCTGGTTGAAGATGTCGTGCGCGCGATGAGCGTGCTTGCTCCCAAGCCAAAGGCGTCCTCGCCCCTAACCCGTCTGCACGCCAACTTGCGCGCCACTGCCCGCCCAAGCCGCAACAAGCGCTTGGTCATGGCCGATGTTCTGCGCGATTTGGGCCGTGCCATGATGAATGAGGCGCTGGCCACACCAGATTGGTCCGAGCGCCGCCGCGCTGTGGCGTTTCGCGATGGCTTGGCGATCAGTCTGCTGGTCTATCGCCCGTTCCGACTGAAGAACTTTGGCAGCCTGCGGATTGGCCATGAACTTGTGCAAAGTGCTGGCAAATGGCATCTCGTGCTGCCCCGCGCCGACACCAAAAACAATCGCCCGTTTGAAGCACCATTTCCCAAGGCGCTATTGGCCGATCTAACCACCTACCTAGACCGCTTCCGCCCCATCCTATTGGCTGGCGAAGCAGGCTGCACCCCTTCTGGCACCGACGCACTTTGGGTCAGCGAGACTGGCACCGCTCTTGATCCCGACGCCCTTTCCCGCCGCATTGCAAATATCACCGAAGTCCGCCTAAACTGCCGCATCCCACCGCACTGGTTTCGCGATGTGGCAGCGACAACCATCGCCGTAGAGGCCCCGCGCAACATCGCAGATGCCCATCTGATCTTGGGCCACGCCTCGCCCCTGACGACCCAAAAGCACTACATCCAGGCCCAAAGCCTGCACGCCAGTGCCAAATTCCAAGCCGCCATGATAGAACGACTTGGCAGTACCAATTCTAAATAACTTTAGGAGACCAGTTCATGCGCGCCGCCGTTTATGCTCGATACTCTTCGGATCTGCAGTCATCCGCCTCGATCGATGATCAGGTGCGCCTGTGCCGCGAACGCGCTGCCCAATTGGGCCATGATGTCGTAGAGGTCTTCAGCGACTATGCCATCAGTGCCAGCACCCTGCGCAATCGCCCCGGGATGATGGCGCTGATGGAAGCAGCACGCCAAGGGCAGTTCGATTTGGTCATCGCTGAGGCCCTCGACCGTGTCAGCCGCGATCAAGAAGATGTGGCGGGTATTTTCAAAAGACTGACCCATGCGGATGTCGGGCTCTTTACGCTCAGCGAAGGTCTGATCAACGAGCTACACGTGGGCCTGAAAGGCACAATGAACGCGCTGTTCCTCAAAGATTTGGCACAAAAGACCAAACGCGGTCAGCGTGGGAGGGTCGAAGCCGGCAAGATCCCCGGCGGCAACAGTTACGGCTACACGATGATCCGCCGCATTGGCGAAGACGGCTCCCTAATTCGAGGCGAACGCAGCGTTCATCCCGAACAGGCCAATGTCATAAGGCGCATCTTCGCGGCCTATGCTGATGGGATATCGCCGCGCGCCATCGCAGCGGCCTTGAACCGTGAGGGCATCCCCAGCCCGCGCGGCGGCCTTTGGAATGCCTCCACCATCAATGGAAGCCGCCAGCGCCGTAATGGCATCTTAAACAACGAGCTTTATCTCGGCCGGATCACTTATAACCGCCAACGTTTCGTCAAAGACCCAGATACGGGCAAACGGGTTTCGCGTTTGAACCCGGAGAGCCTTTGGGTGACTAAAGAAGTCGACGATTTGCGCATCATTGATGACGAGACATGGGCTGCCACTCAAGCCCTGCGCGGGCGCTTCAGCTCCCAAGCAGGCAACAAGCGGCAGACTAAAAAGCGCCTGCTCTCAGGCCTTGTGCGCTGTGCCTGCTGTGGTGGGGCAATGACGATTGTGAACCGCGAACGCTATTCTTGTTCAGCCAAGCGGGAACGCGGCACCTGCAACAATCCCATCAGCATTAGTGCGGAAGAACTAGAGACGCGGATCTTGAACGGGCTGAAGCAAATCTTGTTTGGACGCGAAGAACTAATCACCGAGTTCGCAGCCACCTTCCGCGCCGAGGTGGACCGCCTGCGCCGTACGCGCCATCAAAGCGCCAAGATTCTTCGCAAGGACCTTGATAAGGTCAACCGCTCCACTGAGCGCGCCATCACCTTCATCCTCGAAGGCGACGGCGACCCCGGCAGCGTGCGCCAAAAACTGGCTGAGCTTGAAGCCCGCAAACGCGATCTAGAACGCAGCCTAAACCAAGCGGACCCAACCCCAACGCTGGAGATCCACCCTAATCTGGGGGAACTCTATCGCCGCAAGGTGTCTGAGCTGGGTAAGCGTCCGGTCTGACCGCTATCCGTTCCAGTGCCATGGCAGCAATTCGTC
>JAIXVS010000337.1 GCA_027482795.1 Rhodobacter sp. | reverse complement strand
GGGCATTGATATGTATATGGGGTCTGGCGGCGCACCCGAAGGGGTGCTTGCGGCATCCGCGCTCAAATGCATGGGCGGGCAGATTTTTGGGCGGCTTTTGTTTCGCAACAGCGATGAACGCGCCCGCGCCGCCAAGGCAGGCATCAGTGATTTTGACCGCATCTATACCCGCGACGATATGGTGCGCGGCGATGTGATCTTTGCAGCAACAGGCGTGACCGAAGGATCGCTTGTGCGCGGCATCAAACTGGGCCATGGGTTTGTGGAATGTGAAACCATTTTGATGCGCAGCAAAACAGGGTCCGTGCGCCGCGTCAGCTACCGCGCGCCAATCAGGGGCTAGCTGGCCTGCACGTGTCAATACACATGCAATACGGATGCAATACAGATAACATACGCATAACATACGCGGTCCTGCACCCGCTTTGCCACGATCCGCTGGGCCAAAGGGCTTGCCCACCGCCCCGGCCTCTGGCATCACCAAAACATGACCGAACGCGCATTTCTAAACGTTGAAACCTCGCTCACGGGGCGGCGCTGGGTTGGCCCGCTGCCCGAAGAACGCCGCTTGGCCGAGGCGATGGCCCAAATCACCGCCCTGCCGCCAGCGCTGTGCCAAATACTCGCGCAGCGCGGCATAGCCCCTGAAAATGCCGCCAGCTACCTTGCCCCCGCCTTGCGCGATTTAATGCCTAACCCATTGACACTAAAAGATATGGACAAGGCGGCGGCGCGGTTTTTGGCTGCCATTGATGCGCGCCAACGTATCGCCATTTTTGCCGATTATGATGTAGATGGCGGCGCGTCTGCCGCGCTGCTGATCATCTATCTGCGCGCATTGGGGCTGACCGCCACGCTGTATATCCCCGACCGCATCGACGAAGGCTACGGCCCGAACGAGGCGGCCATGGCGCAACTGGGCGCGGGCCATGATTTGATCATCTGCGTGGATTGCGGCACGCTGTCTCATGGCCCTATTGCCGCCGCTGGCTGCGATGTTATTGTTTTAGATCATCACCTTAGCAGCGATACCCTTCCCGCCGCACTGGCCGTAGTCAACCCCAACCGCATGGATGAAAGCGGCGATTTGGCCCATCTTTGCGCGGCAGGGGTGGTGTTTTTGCTGCTGGTCGAAGCAAACCGCCAACTGCGCGCCACAGGCGGCGTGCAAGTGCCTGATCTGATGGGGTATTTGGACCTTGTCGCGCTGGCCACCGTGGCCGATGTCGCCCCCCTGATTGGCCTTAACCGCGCCTTTGTGCGCCAAGGGCTAAAGGTGATGGCGCGGCGCGAGCGGGTTGGCCTGCGCGCACTGGCCGATATCGCGCGTATGGACACAGCCCCCAACGCCTATGCGCTTGGCTTTGTGCTGGGCCCGCGCATCAACGCAGGCGGGCGCATTGGGCAGGCCGATCTGGGCGCGCGGCTTTTGGCCACAGATAGCGACTCCGAAGCCGCCGCCTTGGCCGAACGGCTGGATGTGCTAAACAGCGAGCGGCGCGATGTTGAGGCCGCCGTGCGCGCCGAAGCCTTGGCGCAGGCCGAGGCGCGGGGCCTTGATGCCCCCCTTGTTTGGGCGGCGGGCGAAGGCTGGCATCCTGGCGTTGTTGGCATTGTCGCCGCCCGCCTGAAAGAGGCCGCGCGCCGCCCTGCTGTGGTGATTGGCTTTGACGGCGATATTGGCAAAGGTTCGGCCCGTTCGATTTCGGGCGTGGATTTGGGGGCCGCGGTGCAGCGCCTTGCCGCCGAAGGTCTGCTGATCAAAGGGGGCGGGCATAAGATGGCCGCAGGCCTGACTGTGGCGCGCGAACACCTGACGGCGGCGATGGAGCGGCTGGCAGAATTGCTTGCAAAACAAGGCTCTGGCGCGGGCGAGGGTTCGGACTTGCGCATCGATGCCCTGCTGGCCCCCAGCGCGGCATCGCCCGAATTGGTGGCGCAGATCGACTCCGCTGGCCCCTTTGGCGCATCTGCCTCCGCCCCCCGATTTGCCTTTGCCGATATGGCCGTATCAGCGCGGCCGATGGGGATCGGGCACCTGCGCCTGTCCTTTGGCGATGGGCTGGGGCCAAAACTGGAAGGGGTGCTGTTTGGCGCGTTTCAAACCCCTATGGGTGATGCGCTGCTGTCGGGCGGCGCGGGGCGGTTCCACCTTGCGGGGCGGGTTGAAGTGAACACATGGGGCGGGCGCACGCGCGTGCAACTGCGCCTTGAGGATGCCGCACGCGCCTAAAAACAACGCCCGCGCGCAAGCAGCGAGCTGTTGCGAAAATCCTAGACACAATCTGCATTTTTCCTCTTGCACTCAAATCCGCGCCCCACTAAAGACGCCACACGAACAGCGTGGCCCGTTCGTCTATCGGTTAGGACATCTGGTTTTCAACCAGGCAAGAGGGGTTCGACTCCCCTACGGGCTGCCACTTCTCCAAAACATGACTTTGCATAGTAGATGCTTTGCGCACATTGACGCACATCAATGCATCCCCGTCTTCCCTGCCATATCCTGCTGCTAAACCTGCACCTTCGCGGGTGATGTTACAGGAGATGACTATGCACAAACCAATCGCCTATATGCCGCTGTCCACCTATATCGAGGCGGTCAGCGACGCGGCCATTCTCGATGCGCTGTACTTTGGCGCGGGGTTGGGGCTGGGCCTGCATGTTGCTGCCTTTGCCGCCGATTTGCCCCAGCCCTATTCGCCCATGGGCGATATTGCCTTTGATCTTTCGGGTTGGATCGAAGAGGCGAAAAAGGCCTGCGCGGCCGAGGCGAAACGCTTGCAAGCCGTGGTTACGGGCGCGGGGCTGGGGGCTGAATTTGCCTATCACGCCCATATGGGCGCGCTGATGCAAACCGCCCCCGCCGAGGCGCGCCGATTTGATCTGTCGCTGCTGCCATGGCAGAAAGATGCTGTCACCATGCGCGAATTGGCCGAAGCGGTGATCTTTGGCGCGGGCCGCCCTGCCCTGCTGGTGCCGCCGGGGGCCAAACCTGCGCCCTTAAACACCATAGCCATTGCATGGGATGGCAGCGCCGTCGCCGCCCGCGCCCTAAACGATGCGCTGCCTTTGCTGGCAGAAGGGGGGCAAATTCTGGTGCTAAGCGCGGCAAGTGCAGGGGCCACGCCCGCACAAGAGCGCGCCGATGCCTTGGCCACCGCACTTAAGGCGCGCGGATATGCGGCAACGGGCGTGGCTGTGCCCGATGGGGCTGCATCCCTGTCTGCCACGTTGCAAGATGTGGCACGGGCGCGCGGTGCGGGCCTATTGGCCATGGGCGGATTTGGCCATTCGCGCCTGCGCGATTTTGTTTTGGGCGGCGCGACCAAGGGCGTTTTGGGCCAACTGACCATGCCTGTTTTGCTATCGCACTAAAGGCGGCGGGCTAAATCATTGATCTTGCGGCAATGTTTTGATGAACTCTTCAATGCGCTGCATACGATCTTGGCTAAGGGGGTGGGTGGAAAGCCATTCCATCCCCTCATCCGCGCCATATTCTTCGCCAATTTTCTGGAAAAACACAGCCAGCCCTGCGGGGTCATACCCCGCCGCCGCAGCAAGGCGCAAGCCAAACTCATCGGCCTCGCGCTCTTGCGCGCGGCTGTGCGACAAGGAAAGCAGCACATTCCCCTCTAGCACGATATCATCCAGTATAGGCCCCACATCCCCCGCCAAAAACGCAATCAGCACGGCAGAGCCAAGCGAGCGATACAGCCGATACAGCCCATGCTGATCAACCACATGGCCCATTTCATGCCCCAAAACCCCTGCGATAATGTTCGGGTCGGGGAATTCCTTGACGAAATCATCCGTCATCACCATCGTGCCCCCAGGCAGGGCAAAGGCATTGGGGCCAAGCCCAGGCATGTTGCGAAACAGCAGGGCAAATTCTTGCGCCGCGTGAACATCTTCGGGCAAGGCTGCGGTAAGCTTGGTAAAGACTGCCTCGACCTTGGCACGATCAGCCGCGGTTAAGCTGCTGTCTTCGGCCATGGTCGTGTCAATCACCTGCAAGGTGCCGCGATCCATTTGGGCCACCAACGCAGGCGGGGTGGCGGCAATGGCAATGGCCGCCAGAATATCCAGCCCATAGCGCCAAATTGCCCAAGCCGCAATGACGCAGGCCAGCACAACCCCAATCAGGCGGGGGCCGAATGCCTCGTATCGGTGCAAAATCGCGCCGCGCGTTTGCCCCGTTACGCCCACAAATCCCGCGTGATCACTGGTTTCAAACAGCGCGCCATCGGGAAAGGTTACCTTGCGCGGCGCAGTGCCAATGGGCGCGTCAAACTGCAACAAATGGCGCGGCGCGCGTGCCAGAACCATGCCAGCAGCATCGCGCAATTCGGCCCATTCGGCGGTGACTGTCAGCTGTGCCTCTACGCGGCGCGACGCCCCCGCGCCATAGGCTGCACCCTGCACCACATGCTGCGTTTGCCCGTACACCATCACATTAGCCATCACATGGGCAACCCCGCGCCCATGCCTTCAAAATCGGCAAAGGCATCGCCCACGGCATTGCCCGTGGTTTGCGCTTGGGTGACGAAATCATCAAGCGGCCCACCAAGACTGTACCCCGTATGTGCAGCCAAATACCGCGCAAGCCGCACCTGCGCCCAAGGCAGCATCAGGAAAAACGTGCAGATCACAACGGCCGTGTTCGATAGGGCAATCCACAGCAGCATCGGCGCAGAGACCACCGAGGCAAGACGATGCCCACCTTCCAGAACGGTGTTGTTGTAAATCACATTGCGCGTCATGGCCTGATAGATAAAGGCCGCAGGGAGTATTGCCGCAAAAAACAGCAGATAGGCCAAGGTGATAAGCCGCAATATCTGGGTCGGGTCTGTTTCGGCATTTTCCGCAGCCGATGCGAAGCTTGCAATGCTGATGCCAAACAGCGCCGCACCGCCCAGCGAAACGCCAATCACCCACAGGGCGGCAACGGCAAAGGCCTTATAAAAGGCAGCCAGCGGAAACTCTGCCCCAAACCGCGTGCCACCAAGGCGCGCATTGGCGATGGAAAACCGCTTGAACGCGCGGTCCAAAATGGGAAAGGTGGTATATAGGGTCAGCAAAACACCAATGGGATAGACCAGCATCAACAGCATGGCTTGGCCCGTTGTGCCATCAAAGCCAAAGCGCACATTGGAAAAGCTGGACATGCGGGCATTGAACATCATCGACCGCAAGATCAGCCACGGAAAGGCAATCAGCAATGCGAGGGAAAGGATCACTCCCAAGGGGGGCACCGCAGTCAGAAGAACCTGATAAACAATCAGCGCCCCGATGACAATCAAACGCCCCTTAAAGATCTGGCCACCTGTCGCGTGATAGTCAAAATTGCGCCCTTCGACAAAGGTATGATTATAGAAATACTTTTTGGTGCGCACTTTGGCCCAAGCGGAATAGACCCCAATGGTTACGATACTCAGCATCAAGTTCACAATCCAAATGCCAAACCATTCGTTCGCTGTGCCCGTAAACTGAAAAGGTTTGCTGCCTTCGGGAAGTGCTGCGCTCATATCCTGTCCGTTCCTTCGAATTAAAGTTGCGTTCATGTATGCCGAAGAAGTGGGTTTTGAAAACCTCCAAAAGTGGACGCGACTTAAATTTTCGCGCAAAGGTTGTACATAGGCGTTCCTCAGGTGGCCGCTTTATGCCCGCTCATGGGTTGGATTGACTGTTTAGGGCAAGCCATCTTTGGGCATAATTCGTGGATCGG
>JAIXVS010000026.1 GCA_027482795.1 Rhodobacter sp. | reverse complement strand
GGTCACATCCAGCGCGGCATCATCGTTAATTGCGCGCAGTTCGATCACATCACCCATCGGCACAGCAGATACAAACACAGGCGCATAGAACGCCTTCGCCATGTGATGCATCAATTTCCAGCCGCCGCCATGATCCAGCGATGACCAAGAACAGACAGGCCATGTGTCATTCAACTGCCAAATCAGCGTGCCCATGCAATGCGGTTTCAGAGATCGCCAATGCGTGACAGCCGTTTTAATCGCCAGCCCTTGCTGCACTTGGGACAGGTAAACGAAATTCTCAAAATCGACAGGAAAGCGGAAATATCGGAACATGGTTTCGGCAATGCGCGCATTGCCGCCCGCGTTTTTCTGATGGCTTTCCATCACGGGGGCCGCGATGTTGAAATCTTTTGCATCGGCAAAGCGGCGGATCACATCCATCGACGGATAGGATTGAAAGCCAAATTCGCTGCAAAAACGGGGGGATACATCGCGGTAATGGTCAAAATCGCGCCCCTCGTGCCACACGCTCCAAAAATGCATATCGCCTTTGGAATCGTCATGCCAAGCATCGCCAAAATCCATCGGGCCAGGGCTGGGGCTGGATGGCCACCAGACTGCATGGGGAATGGCAGCCTTTAGCGCCGCCTCAACGGTGCGGTTCAGGCGGTCATAGCCCACCAAGTACCGGTCACGATTGGCACGGGTTTCAGGAAACCACGTCAGCGCGCCAATCAGTTCATTATCACCGCACCACAAAACCATGGATGCGTGGTGATGCAGCCGCAGGGCCTGCTCGCGCACTTCCACAGCGACATCAGACAGGAATGCATCATCGGCGGGGTAGATATGGCAAGAAAACATGAAATCTTGCCAGACCATGAGGCCCATCTCGTCGCACAAATCATAAAACCATGTCGGTTCGTACCGCCCACCGCCCCAAACGCGGATCATGTTCATATTGGCATCCACTGCCGATTGCAGCAAATCGCGCGTCGCCTCAATGGTGATACGCCCCGCCAGCGCATCGGCGGGGATCCAATTCGCGCCCTTGGCAAAAATATCGCGTCCATTGATGGCGAATTTAAAGCCAAGGCCAGCCGCGTCTTTGGTGGTGATCAGCTTGGCATCGCGCAGACCAATGCGGCGCGTCTCGGTTTGATCGCCCAACGTGACGGTTAGGTCATGCAAGGGCTGCGCGCCCTGCCCCGCTGGCCACCAAAGTTCGGGGTTTTTGATGGGCAAAATGGCATGGGCGCGGCCATTTTGCACCGCAGCGGTCGCGCTTTGCCCGCATAGGGTAAAGGTAACCTCGCCCTGCCCCGAAACAGTTGCCGTCACCGCCACCTCGACCAAACCATCGCTATGGCACTGCGAAATCAGCAGGTTTTCAATACGGTTTGCGCGCGCAGGTTCCAGATACAAATCGCCATACAGCCCGAATGTGGCCAGCGCGATGTTCCAATCCCACCCAAAATCACAAGACGGCTTGCGCAGCATATTGCCATTGTGAATGGGTGTATTGTTTGCCGAAAACGGCACGAAATAGGGCTGGGCCGCCTGCCGCTTTGCCGCCTCGATTTGCGGCGAACGGAAGGTGATGGCGATGTCATTCACCCCTTTGCGAAGGGCGTGTGCGACATCAATCCGATAGCTGCGAAACATATTGTCGGACGCATGAACAACAGTGCCGTTGATTGCAATTTCCGCAACCGTATCCAGCATGGAAACGACCAGCACCATATCAGTGCTATCCGCCTGAAATTGACGCGAAGCCACCCAATCGGCAGCGCAAATCCAGCGCAGATCGTATTCGTTGCGTCCGAAATACGGGTCTGGGATTAGCCCCGCGCTGTGCAGGGCCGAAATCCCATCACCTGGCAAATCCAGATCACATGCGTGGCTGCCAGCGGCATCACGCAAATCCCATATTCCGTGCAAATTCAACATATTAGACCCGCTGCTCGGTGACCTTGTCAAAGATCGATGCTTTGGTGATGTCTACCTTCAGATGCACCTTCTTGCCTGGTTCCAGCCGACGCTCTACTGGAACGCGGACAGACATTTGCGTGCCACCCGCCAGCAACCAAACCAAACTGTCCGCGCCCATCGGCTCGTCAATTTCCACAGTTGCGGGAATGGTCTTGCCAGCCTCGGCCTGATCTTGAATGGTCAAATGTTCTGGGCGCAGGCCCAAAATTGCCTTGGACCGTTCCAAAACCGCGCCGCCCTCATAGCCAGATAGATCAACTTTGGTATCGCCAAACTGAAACGCCTTACCATTATCCACCGTGGCCCCGTGCAGAAAATTCATCGACGGGCTGCCGATAAATCCCGCCACAAACAGGTTCGACGGGCGGTTGTAAATCTCTTGCGGCGCGGCAAGCTGCTGAATGATGCCGCCGCGCATAACGGCAATACGGTCAGCCAAAGTCAGCGCTTCGATCTGGTCATGCGTGACATAGACCATCGTATTTTTCAGCCGCGAATGCAGGCGTTTGATTTCCACCCGCAATTCGCTGCGCAGTTTTGCGTCAAGGTTCGACAAGGGTTCGTCAAACAAGAACACATCCACATCGCGCACCAAAGCGCGGCCAATGGCCACGCGCTGTCTCTGCCCACCCGACAGGGCGGCTGGTTTGCGATCTAACAGCGGTTCCAGCTGCAAAATCTCGGCAGCGCGGGCAACGCGGCGCTCAATCTCATCCTTGGGCACTTTGGCATTTTTCAAACCAAAGGACATATTTCCGCGCACCGTCATCTGCGGATACAGCGCATAGGATTGAAACACCATGCCAATGCCGCGATCGGACGGTTCCGCCCAAGTGACGTTCTTGCCCTTGATAAAAATCTGCCCATCGGTGATGTCCAAAAGCCCCGCAAGGCAGTTTAGCAGCGTAGACTTACCGCAGCCCGAAGGCCCAAGCAGCACCACAAATTCGCCTTCCGCCACATCAAGGTTCATGTTTTTCAGAACGGAAACCGCCCCGAAATTCAGCGTCAAGTCTTTGACTTCAATAGAGTTTGTCATGATCAGCCTTTCACAGCACCCGCAGCGATGCCGCGCACAAAGAGTTTGCCCGAAGCGAAGTAGATAAACAGCGGCACAAGGCCCGTCAGCATGGTCGCCGCCATATTGACGTTATATTCCTTTACCCCCTGCACTGAATTAACGATGTTATTCAACTGCACCGTCATTGGGTAAATTTCAGGTTTGGTGAACACCACGCCGAACAGAAAATCGTTCCAAATCCCCGTCACCTGCAAGATCAGCGCCACCACAAACATCGGCAGGCTCATCGGCAGCATGATGCGCAGATAAATCCCCCAGAACCCAGCGCCATCAACGCGGGCGGCTTTGAACAGCTCTTCTGGAAGGGAGGAGAAATAGTTGCGAAACAGCAGCGTCAGAATGGGCATCCCGAAGATGGTATGCACCAACACCAGCCCGCCAAGCGATCCGTAAAGCCCCGCCTCGCGCAGCAAAATCACCATCGGATACAGCATAATCTGATAGGGAATAAAGCTGCCGAAAATCAGGATCGTAAAGAACACTTCCGACCCTTTGAATTTCCAATTCACCAACGCATAGCCGTTTACCGACGCCACGATGATCGAAATAATCACCGATGGCACGGTGATTTGAACCGAATTCCAGAACCCGCGCGACAGGCCATCGCAGTTCAGCCCCGTGCAGGCGGTTGACCACGCCTTCACCCATGGCTCGAACGTAATTTCCACAGGCGGGGCAAAAATATTGCCCATCCGAATTTCTGGCATCCCTTTCAGCGATGTCATCACCATCACCCACAAGGGCAGCAGGTAATAAAAGCACATGACCAAAAGCGTGCCGTACAGCATGATATTGCGCGGCGAGAAGGTGCGGCGCGGCTTTGGCCCGCGTGCAGAGGCAGTTGCCCTGTTGGCCGCGATATTGGTTGTTACACTAGCCACGCTTTTTGCCTCCAAATTCAAGATAGGCCCAAGGGATCAGCACGATCAGCACCGACAGCAGCATCATGGTAGACGCCGCAAAGCCTTGGCCCAGATTTTGCGCCGAAAACATATAGCGGTAGACATACATCGCGGGCACTTGGCTGGATATGCCCGGCCCGCCCGATGTTTGCGCCACAACCAAATCATACAGACGAATAATCCCCGCCGCCGCCAGCACCAAAACGGTGATGAACACAGGGCGCATCAT
>JAIXVS010000342.1 GCA_027482795.1 Rhodobacter sp. | reverse complement strand
GCGGCGGGCGTTGGCCCCGACACTGTGTTGCCGCTGGCCGATGCTTTTACACTGGCAGACCCGATCACGCCGTGGTTTTCGGTGAAAGAGGCGGTGCTGCCCTTTGCCCGCTTCCCCGGTGTTGACCCTGTTTTGGGGCCTGAAATGCGCTCGACCGGCGAGGTGATGGGCTGGGATCGCAGTTTTGCGCTGGCGTTTCTAAAGGCGCAGATGGGCGCTGGTGTGACGCTGCCAGATAGTGGCCGTGTGTTTGTTTCGATCAAAGACATGGATAAAACCGCCGCTTTTGCCGCCGCCGCGCAGGATTTGGTCGCCATGGGGTTTGAACTGGTTGCTACCGATGGCACGGCGAAATGGTTGGCCGCGCAGGGTGTGTCGGCGACCTTGGTGAACAAGGTTTATGAAGGCCGCCCGAACATTGTGGATCGTTTGAAAAACAACGACATCGCGCTGGTGATGAACACCACCGAAGGTGCGCAGGCCATTGCCGATAGCCGCGACATTCGCCGCGTCGCGTTGATGGACAAGATCCCCTATTTCACCACGATTGCGGCCAGTATCGCGGTTGTGGCCGCAATGAAAGCGCGTGGTGAGGGGTATGGGGTAAGGACGCTGCAGGGGTAAAGGGTGGCGGGGAAAGCGCGCAACACTTGACATTTGTTTAGCACTTATGCATTAATATTGCATTGTATAATACTAATAGAGAAGTTGGAACGCCAGTGCACAAGATGTGGGAAAAAGAGGGCGTCGATTCGCCCTCTAAGCGGTTCTTACTTGCCGTAGAGCTTGGAATAGGTGCAGCGATGTCGCGCCTAGTTCGGCGTAATGTGCGGTTGCAGGACAATGATCGGGCCTACATTCTGGCGCAAGATGCAGTTGAACTAAGCCGCAAAGCTGCTTCTAGTGTTGCAAACATTCGCGCGTTCACAAAAATTGCACAATAGCGTTTGAGGGCTATGCAAATTGACTGCCCTTGATGAGTTGCAACGCGTATTGTCTGAATGGGATAAGGCCGAGAAGGCCATTAAAATTTCTGAGCAAATAACTGGCCAAGTGCCGATCCCATCGATCATGGAACTTCGCTATGCTGGTCGGCGCATAGCGGATTATTTTCGTGCAGCAGAATCTGATCCAAAACAACCCGCAGCAATATCACTCTTGATAGATGCAGAATATGATTGTATCCGCGCACAGCACGATGCTGCTGATATTGCTGTCAATTTTATCACAATTTTTGTTGATCAAATACTTCAAAAAATAGAACCTTTTTCACTTGAAGACGAGGATGTCAGAAAAATCAGTGATTACTTGGACCGCGTCGAAAGGTTCAAAGTTGCGGTCGTGGATAGTCGTAGCGATAGAAAAAATCGACCAGCTATCTATGAGATATTGCTTTTCGACCTTGAAGCGATCACGGAAGATTTTTCAATATTTAAAAAAGAATGCCTGCATTTGATGCAAAAAAGTGATGCATTTCATTCGCTTGGTCAGGAGAAAGAATCTGTTGCACAACTCGCGTTAAGTGGTCAAAAACTAAGATCATTCATGCAGAGATCTATCCTTGTTGCCGCCGCCATCGCGGCAATTCTGTCATCATTAATTAGTTTCACAAGGTAGATATGGATTATGCTCAAAAATATATAGACAATCTGCTTTTTATAAGCACTTTATCGGCAATAATTCTACCCACTATTTGGCTGGCTGCATTTGGCATAAAGCGACTTCTAAAGAAGGAAAGTGAAAATAATTCAGACAAAATAGATTTTTCAGTAAAGTTGTTCACAAAAATCGCAACTTCTTCCTCACTTCCAAGCGCACCAGCAATGTTAATTTATGCGCTCTATCCAGAAATGGCAACAAACGTTGCTCAATTAGCGATTCAGTTCATTTTTGCAGCCGTCGTTATAGTCATTCTATTTGTTGCGGACTTTTTTAAGCTGTAATCGCAAGCAACTAAACCGCAGCCACACCAGGACCACGCCCATGCACCCGCAGAAAAAATTCCATCTGATCTTCAGCCTTGTTATGGCCACGATCATGGTGTTCTTGATGACCTTTGTCATCACTACAGTGAATGTAGGCTGGGGGCCGCATTTTCTGGCCGCTTGGGCCCGCGCCTTTGCCATTGCCTATGTGGTGGCCGCGCCTGTGATTTTCTTTGTCGCGCCCCTTGCCCGCAACATCACGGCGCGGATTTTGGGTGTGCAACCTTAGCAAAGGGCCGCCCCTTCGGGACGACTTTACGCTGCGCTTTGCGGGCTGGGGCGCAGGGCAATCTCGCCCCAACCCTTGGCAAGATAAATTTGCAGCCAAGGGGTATAGTCCTGCGGGTTTGCTGCAATGCGCGCGGCCAAGTCGGGCAAGGTGACCCATTCCAACGCCATCACCTCGGCGGGGTTAAAGGGCACGGGGGCGGCGGGGGAAAGGTGGCCGACAAAAATATCCACGACCTCGTGTTCGGTCAGCGCGCTGCCCACATCTGCGCGGTATTCTTGGCCGCCAGCAAGGGTAAGGGGCAGGCCCGTCAGCCCCAATTCTTGGCCCACACGGCGGGTTGCGGCGCTGTGGGCATCTTCGCCCCAATGGGGATGGGTGCAGCACGCATTGGCCCACATTTTGGGCGTGTGATATTTGCCCGCCGCGCGCCGCTGGATCAGGGTGCGGCCAGAGCCATCATCGGCCATGATAAAGACCGAAATCGCGGGGTGACGCAGGCCGCGCCGATGAACGTCCAGCTTGCCCAAGGGTTGCAGAACCCCGTCCAAATAGGCGGGGATAAGATCGTCTAATCCCCCATCAATATGCAGCGTGTCAGACATAGGCAGGTTTCACCAACCCCGTCAGATGCAGCATGTTCTTTAGCCCAATTTTCAAATGCGCCAGCGGTTTTGAAAACTTCATTTCTTTGTTCATATAAGCCTCGAACGTCAGGCGCTGCACGTCAAGATCGTGGCACAGGGATACGAACCGCTCGCGCCGATCATCGTTTTTGTAATAGGCATCTTGCATTTGGCGCAAGACGCGGAATACGGTTTTATGATCGCGCATGAACATCTTGCGCGCCAGCGCCAGATCGCGCCCGCGCCCTGATGCAAGGGCCGCCTGCGCCGCAGTTGCGGCCACGCGCCCGCCGACCATAG